>JBGPIW010000026.1:0-13318 GCA_041485045.1 Gemmatimonadota bacterium
CGCTGGCGATCACATTCCCCATGGGCGACAAGAAGCTCCCGGGGATCGCCGCCGAGGACATCGGCAAGTGCGCCTACGGCATCTTCAAGCGGGGCCGCGAGTTCATCGGGAAGACTGTGGGCGTCGCCGGCGAGCACTTGACCGGGACGCAAATGGCCGCGGCGCTGACCAAGGCCTTGGGGCAGGAGGTGCGCTACAACGACGTGCCGCCCGAGGTCTATCGCAGCTTCGGTTTCCCGGGCGCCGAGGATGCGGGCAACATGTTCCAGTTCAAGCGCGACTTCGAGCAGGACTACTGCGGCGCGCGCAACCTGGAATTATCCCGGTCGCTCAACCCGGAGCTGCAGACGTTCGCCCAGTGGCTCGCCCAGAACAAGGATCGGATCCCGCTCGACTAGCAAAGCCGGTCTGTATCGGCGGGTGCGGCGACTCTATCAGGGCTACCGCCGGCAGCACTCGAGAAGAGGGCCACCAGACTACCCGACCTGAGGCTGGGTTCCCGCCAACGATGTCGCTAATAAGGCCGTTCTTGCCGCAAAACCGCCCTAACCGAATTCCGTCCCAATCGCATTATCAACGCGACGAAAGCGGGCGTGCGGGTTGGGCCCTCTGACCCAAGACCCGGACCCAGGATCGATTTCAAAGCCATGCTGTCGCACGGCAAGCCTGGGTCACCATAAGTCGACTACGTGAGTGGTGGCGTCGACGTTGATACCCGGAGGACCTATGCCTGAGGACTACTTTGAAAAGAAAGTCACTGCAGCAGCGACCTCCGTGATCCGAACACGTACAGTTTTCCTCATTGCAAATGTCGCCACCGTCCTTGTAGTTGCCGCAAACTTCAATTTGTACTTCTCCTGGCTACGAAACATGATTGACCGGCCGGTTGAAGAGCCGTACAGAGAAGTGCTGAGAGCAATCGCTCACGCCCGGGTCGAAGACACTGCGATCATTTCCGTGCCGCTTATCGGCATCAAATTCTTTGCGGCCGACATCGGATTGTTGTCGGGCCTTGCCATGCTGGTGCTAGCGGTGTGGATGTACTATTCGTTCCGGCGTGAGCAGCACACAGTTGCCACGATCGCACTCGAGGTGGTGGAGAAGCAGGAGGCCATTGAGGTCAGCGCGTGGAAGATTCGCGCTGCGATGCTCGAGAAGGCGCAATATCTGCTTTATGCGCTCTCTAGTGCTTTCGTGTTTACGACAGCGCGGGGTCGCCAGGCGGTTGGAGATCCGGAGTCCATTCATGGCAGACCCGAGCTTCGTATCACTCGATGGATCGCGGCCGCGCTGATCTGGGCACCCTTCTGGACGGTGGCGCTGTCGCTTGCGGTCGATATCGGGAGCCTCTTTTTCCCATCGGTCATTCTATCGGGACCGCCTCTGGGGATTGTGCTGAAGAGCAAGCAGCATGTGCTGGAGGTATGGGTTCGGTTCATCTCGACGGGTGTGCTCGCCCTTGTGATAGGGATGATCTTGCGGCAGGTGACCTACTACCAGATATGGATATCGAAGGTGTACAACGCGCTTGGGCAGGCCGTGCAACGTGCTGAAACCGATGCAGCGACTCCGTCAAGGGCTGCACGACGCTAGAAGTTCTCGTAGTAGTTTGAAATGCGAGGCTGCGTGGGATCCACTCGGCTGCCGCGGAGACCTTGGTTTCCATGGGCACGACAGGAGCGCAGCCCGTCAGCCTCTGCCCTACACGCGGCGTACGCAATTTCCCTACACCAGGACATCACGAACGACCAGTACGCTCACAAAGTCGTCGCACCTCACGACGCCTACCGTATCTCCTGACTTCAGTCGAGTCGACAACGCACGACGTGCGGAGGGACCTGTCGCGAAAACAGCCCATCGAGGGGAAAAACCGCCCTAGAACGGTTCGCTCCCACAGGTATGGTCTACGGGTATGCACGCTCTCCTCGTTGTCAGTCCGATCGCGCTGCTGCTGGGGGCGCCGATCGGGTCGCCAGGTGCGGCGCAATCGCCCGACCCCACAGCGTCGCGTCGAGCACCCGCCCCCGCGCTGACGATCATACCGCCGCCGCAACGACTCTCGCTCCTCGACACTCGCTCCGCGTCGTTCACCATCGTTACCGGAGATTCCGCGGTCCACAACCTCCGCGTCGTCCATTCGACGCTTCAGGATGCGACTACCGCCGCGCTGCTGGGCGCGCAGTGGTTGCAGGTGTGCGCCTTGGCGGGGACTCCGTGCCAGCCGGCCTCGAGCATCGCCCCGCACCGCAGCGAGCCCGTACTCCTCACCGTGGATACCGGCTTCCGGAGCCCTGGTGTCTTCACCGGGTCCGTATCCGTCGCGGTGGACGAATCCCCGGATCCCCGTTCATTCGAATTGACGGTATCGTCCTCGACTCCCAGTCGGCGGCATTGGGGCGTGGCCCTGATCGCCCTCGCCGTCCTCGCGTCCGCTTGCATAACCATCCTCCGCCACCGTATCACCCGCGGGCGAGCGCTCATGCCCGCCGTGCAGGTAGCGACCTGGCTGCGTGACTCGAAGGCAGCGATCGAGCAGGCGGAACGGCAGATCGGCCAACCCAACGATCCGGCAGCCCCTCGAGCCGAGCTCACCGAAACGAAGTCCCGGATTGACAAGGACCTTCAGAACCTGAGCGAGAACTCGTTGATCGCGATGGGCTACGTCCCCCCGCGGGTGCCGCTGGCATTCGCAGCCCCCGCCGACAAGAGCGCCGAGTACAAGCAACTCCTCACCCAGACTGCGACCTCGGCCGCCATCGTCGCGGAGCTACTGACCGTGGGGCTGCGGCCGCTCGTGGAACGGTGGAAAGCCCCCAAAGATCTGGCGGCGCTCTTGGTGGTCTGGAGGACGCTCGACGCCCTCGGACGGGATGCCCAGACCCCCGCCGAAGTTCGGCCCAAGGCGGAGGCCGCGATCCGCACTTATGACGGCCAGGCGGGGATCGTGCAGTCGTTCGCGACGTCTTCCAACCCCCACACCGCCACCGTGAATCAATTGATCGCGCAAGAGGTGCACGCCAATGGCCTGCTGTGGTTGGGGTGGGGAGTCATGACCGTGTTCGCCGGCTGGGCGGCGGTCATCGCCCCGAACGCGGGGTTTGGCACTTCCCTCGACTTCGTCAAATGCGTCTTCTGGGGTCTGGGCCTGCAGGCGGTGGGGCAACAGCTCCAGCAGCTCACTCCGTCCACCGTCGCGGCCACATTCGGAGTGACCATTTCTCGTTGATGGTGGAGAAGAGTGGCGTCTTCACACCTGTGAGGTGGCTATGAGACCCTGCTCGCGCGTCCCCTTGTTGGTTGTACTGATCACGGTCGCGCGCGCCGCCAGCGCCATGGCCCAGGACGCCTACGTGTTCTACGACCACCGCCCCGGCGCCGCCAACCTCGACGCCCGCTTGAGCTACATCCGCTCCGGCGCCGAATCGGCTCAGCGCCAGATCGGACGCCCGCCGCGCCTGACCATCCCACCCGGCTCGCAGCTGTGCGTGCAAGTCCTGAATCGCAATGCGGTGTTGTACGCCTACTCGCTCACGGCAACCAAGGTGGCGGCCGACACGATCCCGGGACTCGCCGCGCTGATCAAGCAGCTCACCGACGCCCTACAACACCGCCAGGCGATCGCCGGGCATGAACCGTACCTGTACGCCGTCGCAAACCTATTTGCTGGTCTGCAGGCGATGCAAGCCTACCAGCTCGCCTCGGACACGGTCGTGGACTTCACACTGGCCGCCGAGGAAATGGCGCACCGGTCACGCAGCGCGACCACCCTGGATAGCCTCGCAACAGTTGCGTTGAAAGCGCTCGGTCCGGATACCACGTTGCCGGAGGTCATCCTGCTTCGTGCCGTGCACGTCGATTTGTCCAAGCGCGTCAAGAAGATCGGCGGCAGCTTCCGGCAAGCCCTCGGGACCGTACACGATCCGATCTGCACCCCAGTGGCGGCCAGCCGCCTTCGGGTAACGGTCAAGATTGCTCGCACCTCCGTCGACACAACCGCCCCACCGCAACGGCCCGTGGGCGACACCGTGATCGCCGTCGACGTGGACCCGCGCGATGACCGAACCTTCCTGCTCGAGCCCGGCACCTTGTTGAGCGCTTTCACGCAGGACAAGAGCACGATCAGCCTGAAAAACGGGGTGATCACTCAGGCGCCGGATCACAGCCCAGCGTTTCATGCCGGTGTGTTCGCGCTGGCGCGGCCCACCTCGATCCGCTGGCTCTGGGCGACGGTCGGGGTGGCGACTTCCGACAACGCGGTGTCGGACGTGTTCATCGGGATCACGCTTCGTGGCGGCGCGTCACTCGTCGGTGGGCGCATCGCCCTCGGCGCAGGGCTCGCGATGTCCCGCGTGCCCGTTGGCGTTTCCCAGGGGGCGGTGGGCGGCGCGCTCCCTGCCGACGTCAAGAACGTGGACGAGATAGTGCAGCGAGGCTTCAGAATGGGGCTGGGAGTCAACCTCGCTGTGCAGGTTCCCTGACGGGTCGCGGCGCACCCTCCACAAGCGATGAGTCTCATGACCGACATCCGCTCGTTTCTGCCTCCCCGGTCCAGCGACGAAGAGCTATTGGAACAAGGGATCTTGCCGGCGTCCTACGACGACCGCGACGGCTACGATCCCAAATTCCTCGGCACGACAGCGGCCTTGACCGTGCCTCTGCCGCTCCCCGTCGACACGACCGACATCACGCGGCCAACTCCTGCGAAGCCCGGACGTCCGTTCGAGCTGTGCTATCGGCGCTTCAGCGTCGTCATGAGCGCCAGCCGCCGCTTCTGCTGGATCACCGCGGTGAACATCGACGGCGGGGCCCCGTTCTTTCATCCCCCGCGCCCGGGCTGGCGAACCGACGTGCGCATCCCCCTCGAGGCACAAGTGGGCGGCCACTCGTTCTACATACCGACGTCGTTCGACCGCGGCCACATGGTCCGCCGCCTCGATCCCGTGTGGGGCGTCGAGCAGGTTGCAAAACAGGCGAATGCGGATACCCACCACTATACGAATGCCTGCCCACAGGTGCACTCATTCAACGACGTGACGTGGGGAGATCTCGAGGACTGGATCCTCTCGCAGGAACAGGCCCGGCATGGCAAGGGCACCGTGTTCACCGGACCGATCTTCGGCGCCAACGACCCGGTCTACGCGCACGTCCGCGTACCGGTGGTCTTCTACAAGGTCGTCGTGGTGGTGGACGATGCCACGGGGCGGCTCAGCGCCGGCGCGTTCACCATGAGTCAATCGAACGTCCTGCCGGCCGAGGGCGTCGCGCTGGCACTCGCGGCGTTCGATCCCGGACCCTTCCTCGTCGACCAAGTGACCATCGAGGAGCTCGCGTCGATCACGGCGCTCGATTTCGGCAACCTGACGGCGTTCGATAGTCTTGCGCAGTCGATCCCCCCGGCGGTGCGACCCCCCGGCTCGCTCCGCTTGCGGCTCAAGAGCGCCCGTGATGCCGTGCTGTGGGCGCCCTAGTCCCCCGACACCGCACCGGTGTCTTCGGCGGTGTTTCGTCGGCCAATGTCGCAATTGTCGATCGCTCTGTCGACGCCGATTGCTCGGCACTTGATCGCGGCCGGTTACCCTCTTCGCTCCTGACGTTGAGACCAGTCTCCCACGGAGCGTCGCCATGAATCGGGCTTCCAGTCACCACCACATGCTGCATTGCATTCTGCCGCCGCACATGCTGCGCGCCATCGCCGCGCGTGGATCGGCAACGCAGCGATCAGACGCGCAGCGGAGTCTCGCCGTCGACTCTACCATGCGACTCCACCGAACGACCGTCCTGCCGACGCTGATGCGGGGGGCGCGCGCGACGATGGTGACTGCCCCAGTGGCGAAGCAGCGCACCATCTACACTGCCGGAAACAAGGAAGTGCTGCCGGGCACTACGGTGCGATCGGAAGGACAGGGTGCCGTCAATGACATTGCAGTTAACGAAGCGTATGATGGCCTGGGTGCGACGTTCGATTTCTACCTCGGCGCCTATCAGCGCAACTCGATCGACGACGCCGGGCTAGGCCTCGACGCGACCGTCCACTACGGGAATCAATACAACAACGCGTTCTGGAACGGCACACAGATGGTGTTCGGTGATGGCGACGGCGAATTGTTCAACCGGTTTACCATCTCGCTCGACGTGATCGGGCACGAGCTCACGCACGGAGTCACCGGGTTCACGGCGCAGCTCGTGTACCTCAACGAGCCGGGAGCGTTGAACGAATCGGTTTCAGACGTCTTCGGCTCTCTCGTAAAACAGTACGGCAAGCAGCAGCAGGGGAGCGCAGCCGACTGGCTCATCGGCACCGGCCTGTTCACCAGTGCGGTCCAGGGCACCGCGCTCCGCTCGATGAAGGCCCCGGGCACGGCATACAATGACCCGGTGCTCGGTCAGGACCCCCAGCCCGCTCATATGGATAATTACGTCCAGACCGCGGAGGATAACGGAGGCGTGCACATCAATTCCGGCATTCCCAACCACGCGTTCTACCTGCTGGCGATCGCCCTGGGAGGCTTCGCGTGGGAGAAGGCGGGCCGCATCTGGTACGAGACCTTGCGGGACCCGGGGCTCTCGGCTACAGCTTCGTTCCTGGCCTTCGCCCAGCGGACGGCGCTCCAGGCCGGCCATCTCTACGGCAGCAGCAGCCGGGAGCGCCTGGCGGTCGTCGACGCCTGGAAGCAGGTCGGCATCCCGATACCGTGACGCAGGAGACCATGGCGATCCGCATCCAGCTGAAAACCGAAGGCGGCCTCGGGGCGTTTCCCGGACTCGCCAAACCGCTGATGGTCGACGAGCAGGCGCTGCCCGCCGAGCGCGCGCAGGAATTGAAGCGCCTGCTCGATGGGGTCCGGTTCTTTGATCTACCCCCGACCGTGGGTGCACCGTTGCCCGGCGCCGCCGACTATCAGCGTCATACCATCACGGCCTCGGACGACGCCCGCACCCACACGGTGTCGTTCGAGGACCCAGTGCAGAACCCCGGCTTGCGTGACCTGCGGGATTTCATTCGCCTTCACGGCGCGCGATGACACCCTCCCACGCCGTGCCTTCGATCCGGGTCCCACTGGTCCTCCTGCTCCTGGTGGGCGGACCGCCCATCGCGCGGCGCATGGCCGCCCAGGCCCGAGTGACCATCCCCAAGTCCGCGATCGCCGGTCATCTGCGGTCGGCCGGCCCGGGCGAAGTGTTGCGCATCGTCAAACACGCCGGCGTCGACACGGTCCGAATGACGCTGGACTCGTCCGTTTCCCTTCGAGTTGGGGATGTCCTGGTGGTACCGGCGGCGCCGGGGTCTACCACCGACACCGCCGCGGGCGTCCACGTCGATCTCGAGAATCGCTACATCCAATCCGACGCCACCGGGCAGGAGGTGCTGACGCTCAGCGTGCGGATCGCGGTCGCGGGTGGGGGGCTGCGCTACGATCCCGCATCGCAGACTTTCGTCGGCACGGTCTTCATCGGCCTCGAAGACAGCGCACGGCACGCGGAGCGGTTATCGCTGAGTCGACCGATCGACGTGCAAGTGACCGGCGACGCCGAGTCGGTGGAGCCGGTATCGCTGCGCCTCACCCACACGAACGTCCCCTTCGACTCGGTGCGCATCCGGGCGGGACTCACCGGTGATGTCGTGCACCTGCTGGTGCAACCGACGTTCGACCCAAATGTCGCTCCCACGCCGATCCCGGTGGTGCGACCGAGCCTCATCGTCCATGTCTCACCGGAGGCGATCCCGGCCTTCGCCCTGCAATCCGCGACCATCACAATCAGCGCGCCGCGCACCTTGTCGGGGCAGACCGTGGTGATCTCCGCGGACCGAGGGGCGCTCGACACCAATACCCTCACGCTGTCCCCGCAGGGAGTCGCGACCACCAAGATCCGATCGGGCGCGCCCGGGGTCGCCACCGTGCGTGTCGAAGTCGGCGATATCACCGCTCGCACCGCGACGCTGCGTTTCTCGTTCCCCTGGTCATTCATCATCGCCTCGGTGTTGGGGAGCCTGGTCGGCGCTCTCATCCGCAGCCGGCGAACCGTCGACCAGAGCAACCGCGCCGTACGCGTCGATGTGCTCCTGGGGCTGGCGTACGGCCTGCTGGGAGCCGTGGCGTACACCCTCGGCCTCAACCTCGTCGGCGTCGAGCTCAGTGTCCGGGTGGGGGATGCGGCGACCTTCGTGGTGTCGGCCCTCGCCGCTGCTCTCGATCTGCCCGGGCTGGCCAAGGCGCGCCAGGCACTGGCGTAGGCTCACCAGCGTGAGGCAGTCGGCGGGCCGAGCCGTCCTGCCGGTTCGTCCTTCGTCCTACACCAGCACATCCTCGCGCCGACGTCAGCCTTCGGCCTACGCGCAACTCATCTCCGAATTGACTCCGGATTGATTCGGAGTGCGTTTCTTTCAACGCATGGCCTTCCCGTCCCACCTTCGCTCGCGGCTGATCTGTTGTTGCATTGAAGTGCCTCTTCATGCCCATCGGGAGCGCGCCATGTCGAACTCCACAAACAGCAATGCTCGGAAGAGCTGGGCGGCCAACTCGGGCCATCGCGTACCAGGGGGACCCATGTCACGTAACCTGACCATACTCGTACTGACCGCGCTCTTCCCTGCGGTCTCGACGGCTCCGGCTCAGCAGTGGATCGAACAAGTTCCCCAGAAGGCGGCGGGTGAGCTCACATTCAATGACTACAGACAGGCATTTCAGGAGTACTACAGGCTGCATCCCATCAATCTGGGAAGGGACAAGCTGAGACCGACCTTTCGGTTCGAAGGCGCCCAGGAGGCGGGGGACCGTGTCGCCGTAGAGCAATACAAGATGTTCGGGCGCTGGGAATGGCTCACCGAGCCCAGGACCTACCCGACCGGGAGATGGGACTTCGCCAAGATCGATTCGGCTCGTCGCCGACTGGAGCCGGACGACAGCGTCCTCCTGATCAACCAGGCGGATATCAACCCGCTCCACCTGAGGTTTGAACGAGAAAGGATCGTTTGGCCCTTCCTGAAGCTCTGGAGGCCCTTGGGTCCGTCTGATGCGATTGGCGGCACGAATGTGGGCCGGGTGAATGCCATTCAGTTCGATCCGACGAACTCGAAGATCATCTACATCAGTGCACCGGATGGTGGAGTCTGGAAGAGCACCGACGCCGGCGCGACGTGGACGCCGAAGTTCGATGTTCAGCCGACGTTGAGCGCCGGGGACATCGCGATCGACCCGCGCAATCCCACGACCATCTACGTCGCCACCAGCGATCCGTTCGGCTATGGGATCCCGTTTTGGGGTGGGACCTACAGCGTTGGAGTGCGGAAGAGCACCGATGGGGGAAACACCTGGGCGGCCACTGGCCTGAGCTGGACGGTGGGTCAAAACCGTACAATACGCCGCCTCGTGATCGACCCGACCGACAGCAACATCCTGCTCGCCGCCACGAGTGACGGTTTGTACAGAACATCGGACGCTGGGGCGACCTGGACTCGGATACTGAGCGCGAGTGCCTTCGATGCCGAGTTCCAAGCCAACAACGGGCTCATCGCCTACGCCACCACGACTCAGGTGTACAAGAGCACCGATGCAGGAGCCACGTTCACCGCGCTGACGGCAACGTGTAGCGGGACCAGATACTCCATCGAGGTGGCGCGCAGCAATCCCGACGTGCTCTACACGCTGTGTACGAATGGCACGGTCCAAAAGAGCACTGACGCCGGGTCGACGTGGACGACGGTGACCGCGCCCGGCGCGACGTTGTACGGGTACTACGACAACGTTCTGACCGTGTCGCCACGGAGTGAGGAGACTCTGTATGTCGCTGGCTTCAACATCAGGCGGAGTCTGGACGGTGGCAGCACATGGAGCACCGTGCCGGTCGCGGGACACGTCGATAATCACTGCATCATATTCTTCCCTCGCAGCGGTTCCAGTTTGCTGGTCGGCAATGATGGCGGGCTCTTCAAGACCATCAACTCCGGCGCGACTTGGACGAGTATCAACAAGGGCCTGTCGATCACTCAATTCTACAGTTTGGGCATCAGCCGGACCAATCCAACTATCATGGTGCTGGGGGCTCAGGACAACGGCAACATGAAATACGCCGCCGGCCTGTTCACGAACATTACGAACGCCGACGGAATGAAAGGCTTCATCGATTGGAGCAACGCCAGCAACATCTATGCGTCGATCCAGTACGGTGGTCTGTATCGCAGCCTCAACGGAGGCACCAGCTTCACATCCATCAGTACTCCGAGCGGCGGCGCCTGGGTGACACCGTGGGGCCAGGATCCAGGAGTGGCGAATACGATTTATGCGGCGACCGACAAGGTCTACAAGAGTGTCGACCAGGGCACGACGTGGACTGCGATCAGCGGTCCGCTGGCAGGCGTAGGCGTGTTTACCGTGCTCCACGTGGCTCCAAACAATGCACGGTACATCTATGCGGGCAGTGGGACGAAGCTCTATCGGACCAAGAATGGCGGTTCGACGTGGACAGACATTACCGCCGGACTCCCCGTGGCCGGCAACTTTCTCACCGACTTGGCGATTCACGATTACGACCCGAACATCGTGTATGTGACTTTCAGCGGGTATGTGGCCGGCCAGAAGGTCTACAAGACCTGCGACGGTGGTCTCAGCTGGACCAATATCAGCGGAAGCCTGCCGAACATGCCGGCCAATACGATTGTGCACGAGCGGAAGTACAACAATCCACTCTATGTCGGCACGGATGCCGGCGTCTACTACACCAACGACGACCTCACCGGTTGGATTCCGTACAAGTACGGTCTGCCCAATGTCATTGTGGATCAACTGGAGATTCACTACAGGACCAAGGTGATCCGGGCCGCCACGTACGGCAGGGGGGTATGGCAAGCACCGCTGAACTAGCGGAACCCAAGGGCTCCCGGGAAGTCACATGGCAGCGGCGGGGTGCAGCGGCACGATCTTCGTGACGAGGCCGTACCAATTGGCGTGACCGGACTTGAGAGACACGACGACTTCATATCGTTGTGCGAGCTTTGCCTCTGCGCTGCCATCGGGGCATGGGCCGCTCGGTTCGCCAAACTCTATCTGATAGACGTCATCGGACGTCCGTTTCACGAGAGTGTCTGTTGCTCCCGTGGGCACGCTGACATCATGTGGACTCAGTACCGGAGAGTCGACCTGTTGTAACGTACCCCCGTACCGTTGTCCCCGCAGGCACACACCACCTACCGAAATGAGTGTGCCTCTCTGAATGATCACGTATATGAAATACGAAGTGGGAAGCGAGTCGTTGCCCGGTATGCCGGCAATGGCCTTGCGACTGTAGGCAAACGTTTCCTTGACGGGCGATTGGGCCATCAAACAGGTGGCGAGCACCAGGAGACAGCAGACAGACGAACGCTTCATGGCACAGCCGAAAATGTAGCCCTCATTGGGTGAGAGAACCAGACAACGAGCAGCCCCGGCTGCTGGAATGCTTCGCGCTGGCCGACGAATCTGGGTGCATTGCGAGCTCCAGGGCCGGTCGGTGGACACTGCCGAGCGGCCCGCATACGTTCACCGGCATGACCCCCTTCCTCGGTTTGTGTTCGCTCGGTGTGGCGCTCATGCAGGGCCCCGAGCCGCCGGCCGCGCTGGTCCGCTTCCTGAGAGAAAGCATCGGACTGACCGCAGACCAGCTCGCCGCCGTGACCCGTGGTGAGGCGGTCGTGAAGGTGCTCGACACGCGGGAACGACGGGATGTCGCCGTGTTCGGGATTACCACGGTCGCGGTGTCGCGCGAGGCCTACGTCGCACGCGTGCGCGATGCGCGCAACTGGCTGCAAACCCCGACCCGGAGCCACTTCGGGATCTTCAGCGACCCCGCGATCCCAGCGGATGTCCAGGCGTTTACGGTCAGCCAGCGGGACGCGAACGAGATGAAAGACTGCAAGCCCGGGGACTGTGTCGTGAAGCTCCCGGCCACGGATATGCAGCGCATCCATGCGGAAATCGACTGGTCGGCCCGCGATGTTCCGGGGCTCCTGAGCGCGTACGGGCGACGCCGGCTGCTCGAATACATTGCGGATTACCGCGCCCGCGGCGACTCGGCGATGGCGATCTACGACGATCGGGGGAACGTGCACGCGAGCGACGCGTTCGCCGCGCTGCTGGCCGAGTCGCCCTACGTCTATCAGACCGTGCCCTCGCTGCAGCGTTATCTCGCGTCGTACCCGCGCGCCACGCTGGCCGACGCCAGCGAGGTGCTGTTCTGGTCGGAAGACGTGCTGCCGCACCTCCGGCCGATTCTCAGCGTCACACACCAGGTCGTCTTCACCCCGCCCGAGCTCCCGGGCATGACCCTCATCGCGGCCAAGCAGATCTACGCCGATCACTATTTCGAGGCCGCGATCGACCTGACCTGCATCGTGGACGGCGTCGGCCGCGATGGCCGGCCCGCGAGCTACCTGCTCATCTTCCGGCGCTTCCGCTTCGACAACATGCCCGGCGGACTGCTGAACATCAGAGGCAAGGCGGTGGGGGCGCTACGGGATCAGATTCTGGCCGACCTGCAGCGCGAGAAAGCGAGCGCCGGCGGGCACTAAAACGCCTCAGGATACTGTTACTTGCCATGTTAAGCATATGCCGCTATGCTTGCAGCTGCTGAACAGTACTTGTTAATTACGCTGCCTCTCCTTCCTTACTAGTTCACGCAGCAATTCTCTTTTCAGGGAGTTCCCCATTGTCTAATCTCCGTGGCGCATTCGCAGTCGCCGCCGCAGCGCTCCTGCTGCAGGCCCCCTGCGTCGCCCAAGCGATGTCGCACCCCCGCGATCAGGGCGCACTCGACGCCGTGACCAGCGGCATCATCAAACTGCCGATTACGACCAGCTCGACCGCCGCGCGCAATCACTTCCTCATGGGCCAGCGCGAGCTCGATTTGGGACAGGTGTTCGACGCGAACGCCCATTTCAAGGCGGCCGTCGCCGCCGATTCGAACTTTGCCCTCGCCTACCTCAACGTAGCCAACACGGGCAACTCGCTCGCGGAATTCAGGACCAATCTCGAGCTCGCCGAGCGGCACGCCGCCGGTGCCTCTGACGCCGAGCAATTGCAGATCCAGATCGCGCGCAAGGGCCTCGACAACGACGTGAACGGCCAGCTGGTGTTGGCGCAGCAGCTCGTGGCGAAGTATTCAGACAGCCCGCGGGCGTATCTCGTCCTCGCCAGCGTGCAAACGGCGCTGAACCGCAACGTGGACGCCCGGGTCTCCATGATGAAGGCGGTGAGCCTGGCTCCCCGTCTCCTCGTCGCCCATACGGACCTCGGGAACTCGTATCTGTTCGGTGAGCCGAAGGATTTCGTCAAGTCGCTGGAGCACA
>JBGPIW010000027.1:0-13281 GCA_041485045.1 Gemmatimonadota bacterium
GTGAGCGGCTCGGACGCGGCGAAGTGGAAGTACGTGAACACGATCTGGCCCTTCCGGATACGCTTCCACTCAGACTCGATCGGCTCTTTCACTTTGAGGATCAGGTCCGCCTTCGCCCACACCTCGTCGACCGAGCCGGCGATCGTCGCCCCGACGGACCGATACGCGTCGTCGGCGAACCCCGACCCGAGCCCCGCCCCCTGCTCGACCAGCACGGTGTGGCCGTCGCCGATCAGCGATTCGGCTCCCGCGGGAACGAGCGCCACCCGGTTTTCGGCCGTCTTGATCTCCTTCGGAACCCCGACAATCATCGTTGGACCCCGGATCGGTGCGGCGTTAGTTGGGCCCGAGCCAGACGAGCGTCTGGCGTTCGGGAGCGAAGAACTCGGCCGCGACCTCCGCCGCTCGTTCGGGCGTCAGCGCGGCGATCTCGGACAAGGTGGCGTCCAGCCCGCGGTACGGCTCGCCGTGGACGGCGAAGCTCGCCAACCGGTACATCCGCGCCGTGGGGCTCTCCAACATGAGCGTCAGCTGGCCCTGCGTCTGCCGCTTGGCCTGCTCCAGCGTCTCGGGGGTCAGCCCCTCCCGGGCGAGTTTCGCATACTCACCGCGGATCGCTTCCAGCGCCTGTGGTGCCGTCTTGGGCTGCGTGCCGACGTAGGTGCCGAGCACCCCCACCTGACCGTAGAAGTGGGTGTAGGAGTACACGGCATACGCCAGACCGAGCTCCTCGCGGACACGCTGGAACAGGCGGCTCGACATCCCGCCGCCAAAGACGTTCGACAACGCCAACAACGCGTACTTCCGGGGATCGGCGAACCGGACCGTGTCAGTCGCGAGCACGATGTGCGTTTGCGCGGTGTCCTTGGTATGGCGTGCCTCGCGACCCCGTTCCGCCGGGCGCGAGTGCGGCACCGCGTGAGCTGCGCCGCTGCCATTGGGGGCATCCAGCCAGCCCTGCGACGCCACCAGGTCGACCAGGGACTCGTGCGCCACGTTGCCGGCAGCCGCAATGACGCAATTGCCCGGGAAGTAGGCGCGCTCGTGCAGGCGCCGCACGTGCTCGGCCGAAAGGCCGGTGACGGTCTCCCGGGTGCCTAGAATCGAGTAGCCGTAGGGGTGTTCGGGCCACAGCGTCTCGGCGGTCAGGTCGAACACCAGATCGTCGGGCGTGTCCTGAACGGTGTTGATCTCTTCGAGAATGACGTTGCGCTCGAGGTCGAGATCCTCCTGGCGCAATGCGGGCCGCCGCACCAGGTCGGTGAGCACGTCCAGCGCCCGGGGGAGGTCGGCGTCGAGCACCCGCGCCTGGTAGGCGGTGGTGTCACGAGAGGTGTACGCGTCGAGGGCGCCGCCACGCGCCTCGAGCTCGAGCGCGATCTCGTGGGCGGTGCGGCGGGCCGTGCCCTTGAAGACCATGTGTTCGAGCAGGTGACTCACGCCCATCTCGTCCCGGGGCTCGTGAACGGAGGCGGATCGTACCCAGATGCCGGCCGCCACCGACCGCACACTCGGCACGTGCTCGGACAGAATGCGAACGCCGTTCGACGCGATGGTTTGGAAGACGTCGCGGTCGAGCCGGACCGTCTCCATCAGTGTGACCGCGCCGGCTCCGGCTTGTCGAGCAGCGCTTTCCGCGACAGACGCATCCGGCCGCGGTCGTCGACTTCGAGCAGCTTCACGCGCACCTTGTCGCCTTTCTTGACGACGTCCTCGGTCCGCTCGGTGCGGCCGTGCTGGAGCTCCGAGATGTGGAGCAGACCTTCCACCCCGGGGAGGATTTCGATGAACGCCCCGAAGGCGGTGGTGCTCTTCACGAAGCCCTCGTAGATCTTGCCCACTTCCGGAGTCTGGATCATTCCCGCGATGATGTCGCGCGCCCGCTCGCCGCCTTCGCCGACCGACGAGATCGTCACCACCCCGGAGTCGTCGACGTTGATCTCCGCGCCGGTTTGCTCCTGGATGGCCCGGATCGTCTTCCCTTTCGGGCCGATCAAGTCGCCGATCTTGTCGGGCGGAATCTGGATCGTGATGATGCGTGGGGCGTACTTGGAGAGCTGCTCCCGCGGCTGCGGGATGGCGCGCTCCATGATGTCGAGGATATGGAGCCGGGCCACCTTCGCCTTCTCCAGTGCCTCGCTGATGATCTTGAAGTCGAGCCCTTCGATCTTGATGTCCATTTGGATCGAAGTGACCCCCTCGCGCGTCCCCGCGACCTTGAAGTCCATGTCGCCGAGGGCGTCTTCGGTACCCAGAATATCCGTGAGCACCGCGACCCGCTTCCCCTCTTTGATGAGACCCATCGCGACGCCCGCGCACGCGGACTTCACCGGCACCCCCGCGTCGTACAGCGCCAGCGACCCGCCGCACACCGTCGCCATCGAGGAGGAGCCGTTGGACTCGAGAATGTCCGAGACGATGCGGATCGTGTAGGGGAAGGTCTCATAGGGTGGCAGGATCGCCTGGATCGCCCGCTCCGCCAGCGCCCCGTGTCCCACCTCACGACGCGAGGTGCCGCGAATCATTTTCACCTCGCCGGTCGAAAACGGCGGGAAATTGTAATGCAGCATGAACGATTTCGTCGTCTCCTGCGCCACATCGATCGAATCGATCCGCTGTTCGTCCCGCGTCGTGCCGAGCGTCGCCGAGACCAGGGCCTGGGTCTGGCCCCGCGTGAACAACGCGGACCCGTGGGTGCGCGGCAAGACCCCAACTTCGCAGGCGATCGGCCGGACCGTGTCGAGATCGCGGCCGTCCACGCGCTCGCCGCGCGACAGCACCTGCTCGCGCATCGTGCGGTACTCGATGTCCTCGAGTACCGACGCGACATCCTTCACGTTGTCGGGGAATTCGGCGCCGATCTGCTCTTGGACCGTCACTTTCAGCGCGGAAAGGGCCTGCGCCCGCTCCGATTTCTCGGGGAGGTTCAGCGCCTCGGCGACGCGCTGCTCCGCCAGCGCCTTCACCCGCGCCACGAGGTCGGCGGGCGGCTCGACCTTGGTCCATTCCATTTTCGGCTGCTGGAGCGCGCCGATCAGCTCTTCCTCCATGTCCAGCAGCTCGCGAATCCCCTTGTGCGCCACTTCCAACGCCTTCACGATCTCCGCTTCCGTCAGCTCCAGCGCCCCACCCTCGACCATCACAATCGAGTCGCGCGAGCCGGTGACGATCATGTCGATGTCGGAGGAATCGTCGAGCTGCTGGAAGGTCGGATTGAGAATCCACGCCCCCTCGACGCGCCCCACCCGCACCGCCGCGATGGGCCCGTTCCAGGGTACCTTCGACATCGCGAGCGCGGCCGACGCCGCCGTCACCCCGAGCACGTCGGCGTCGTTCTCCTGGTCGGCCGACAGCACGTAAATGAAGATCTGGATTTCGTTCTTGAACCCCTCGGGAAACAGCGGGCGCACCGAGCGGTCGCACACCCGCGCCGAAAGGATCTCTTCGTCGGACGGCCGCCCCTCGCGCTTGAGAAACCCTCCGGGGATCTTACCGGCGGCGTAGCTCTTTTCGCGGTACTCGACGGTGAGCGGGAAAAACGGGAGGGGGGATACGTTGTTCGAAACGGTTACGGCGGCCAGCACTACGGTCTCACCGTACTGCACCAGGCACGACCCCGCCGCCTGCTTGGCCAGCCGACCCGATTCGAGCCGCAGCGCGCGGCCCGCAAACTCACGCTCGACGTGCTTCACGTGGACACCTGTCTAGAGCACCCGATAAATACGCCGAGCGCCCCGGTGCTCTTCCGGGGCGCAGGGCGCGACGCCTGTGACACTTAGTGGCGGAGACCCAGCTCGTCGATGAGCTGCCGATACTTCACGAGATCGGTCCGCTTCAGGTACTCCAGCAAGCGGCGGCGCTTCGAAACCATCTTGAGCAAGCCGCGCTGCCCGTGGTAGTCCTTCGCGTGCGCCCGGAAGTGATCGGTGAGGTGGTTGATCCGCTCGGTGAGCAGCGCAACCTGGACCCGGCTGGATCCCGTATCCCGGTCGTGCAGCCCGTGCTTCGAGACCGGCGTCGTCTTCTCGTCCATGCGTCGACATTCCCTAATCGTTGTGAGCACACTAAGTTAGACCGCACATGCCCGAATGTAAAGGCCGCCCCGCGTGACTGTCCCTGCTCCTACTCCCGACCTCGTCGGCAAGTCCCTCGGACCCTTCCACCTCGAGCGGCTGCTCGGCCAGGGCGGCTTCGCCTGGGTGTTTCTCGGACGCGGTGACGACGGGACCCCGGTCGCCGTCAAGGTTCTGAAGCCGCGGTACGCCGGGGATCCGCAATTCGAAAGCCGCTTCCGCAACGAGAGCCAGACCGCGGCCAAGCTCCAGCACCCCAACATCATCCACATCCGTTCGGTGGGGAAGGACGGGCGCAACGTGTATTTCGTCATGGACTATTGTCCCGACACCCTCGCCGCCCGGCTCGCCCGCGACGGCTACCTGCCTGAGTCCGCCATCCTCCCCATCGCCCGCGACGTCACTCGGGCGCTCGGCTTCGCCCACGGGCAGGGCATCATCCATCGCGACATCAAGCCCGACAACGTGTTGCTGCGGGAGGACGGAACCGCGGTCCTCACCGATTTCGGCATCGCGCGCGCCGTCTCGGGATACACCGCCTCGACCGGGCACAACATGACGATCGGGACCCCCCAGTACTTGTCCCCGGAGCAGGCCCAGGGACGCCCGCTCGACCAGCGGGCGGACTTCTACGCGCTGGGGGTCACTCTCTACCGCGCCGCCACGGGAGAAGTGCCGTTCAACGCCGGCGACTGGTTCGAGCTCGCGCGCATGCATGTGGAGGACCCGCCGCCCAGCCTGCGCAAGAAGCAACCCGAAATCTCGAAACGGTTCGAACGGGTGGTCGTGAAATGCCTCGCGAAACACCCCGACGACCGGTATCAGAACGCCGCGCAGCTCGAAGCAGATCTCGGCGAAGTACGGGAGGGCGTCCGGCCCACCTTCGAGCTCGGCTCGGCCCCGCTCTCCAGCACCGAATTCCAGGCGCTGCTCGATCCGCGGACCCCCACCCAACGGCGTTCGCTCATCGCCTTCATTTTCGTGGGAGCGGCCCTGGTCGCCGGAATCGCGCTCCTCATCAGGTTGCTGCGCTAAAGAGGCGGCGCACCCGGTTCATCAATCGGCTCCAGAGCCCCACCTCCGCCGTGGGTGACCCGGTGGCGGAGGCGGCCAGCACCGCCTCTACCGCCCGTCGCAACTCCGCTTCGTACTCCTGGGAAAACGGCCGCTCGGCGAGGCCGATGTCGAACCCCGAGCCCCCGTCGGTCCGCGCCAGCTTCACCACGCCGGGTGCGGCTCGCTCGATCACCGCGATCACCGGCCGCAGCGCCTCCCGCTGGTGCCGGTCGACCGTCCGGTAGTACTCCGCGGCGATGGCTGGCACGAGCCGATCCGCCGGCACGCGACCGGCGACATAGCCCTCCAGCAGCGCCCTAGCGGCCGAAGAACTTGAAGACGCCATTGAGCAACGCCAGGCTCATCAGCCCAAGGAGAAACACGAACCCCACCTGAGTGAGCCGCAGGCGCAGCTCGAGCGAGAGCGGCCGCCGTCGGACCCCCTCGGCCAGGAGGAACACGAGCTGGCCGCCGTCCAGCACGGGGATGGGAAGCAGGTTGAGGACGGCGAGATTGATGGAGAAGAGGGCCAGCAGATCGAGAAAGCGATCGAGCCCGAGCCGGGCCACCTGCCCCGACACCGATGCGATCTCGATCGGACCGGCGAGCGACTGCCGCAACGATCCGTGACCGAGGACGAGCTGCGCCAGCCCGCTCAGCACCGCCCGGATCCCGTCCCAGGCGTAGCCCCAGCCATCGAGCAGCGCCCGTCCCAGCGCGACCCGCTCGTGCCGCACGGGCGGTTCCGCGTTGGTGCCGATCTGCCCGAAACCGGAGTCCGGGTGGATGTCGGGCACCACTGTCACTGAAACGAGTGAGTCGACGCGCCACACAGCCAGCGCCAGCTGCCGTCCAGGGCTGCCGCGGATCGCCCGGACCAGCGCTGTCCAGGAGCGGACGGTATCACCGTTCGCACGAACGACCAGATCGCCTGGCTTGAGTCCCGCGCGATAGCCGGCCTGCCCGGGCACCAGAATTCCGATCCGTGGCGGCAGCAGTGGCCTCAGGGCACCGGCGACGCGACCGCGGGCCTGGGGTGAACCGTCACCCAGTCGTACGATGAGCTCCCCGCGATCGGCAAGGTCGAATCGTACGGTTGTCGGCCCGTGCTCGAGGTGATCCAGAACGTCACCCCAGTGCCGAATGGAGTCACCATTGATACGGAGGATTCGATCTCCCGAGCGCAGTGTGCCGAGCGCTTCGGCCCCCGGCGGCAGGCCCCTCGTGATCACGGAGTCGACCTGCGTCGTCGCCCAGATCGGCAACCCGACGCTCGCCGCCCGCACCACGTACACCGCGTACGCGAGCAGCACGTTCATCGTCACGCCGGCGAGAATCACGATGATACGCGCCCAGAGCGGCTTCCGGTCGAAGGCCCGCGCGGGGTCCACCGGTTGCGCGGGTTTGCCGCCCTCCACTTCCCCCATCATCCCCTCTTCTTCGAGCCCTGCCATCTTCACATAGCCGCCCAGGGGGAGCACCGAGATGCAGTACTCGGTCTCGCCGCGGCGGAACATGACGATCGGCTTGCCGAAGCCGAGGGAGAACCGGTGCACCTGAACGCCGACCGCCTTCGCGGCCATGAAGTGCCCCAGCTCGTGGACGAAGATGAGGACGCCCACCATGACGGCGAAGGACAGGATGGTCAGGAGCACGCCGCCTCCTGCGCACGCCGCCGGGCCAGGAGATCCGCAGCCAGCACCGCCTCCAGCGAGCGGGCGTCACCCCCGGTGTGATCGGTCAGCACGCGCTCGATGATCTCGGGAATCCGCCCAAAGGGAATGCGTCCTTCGAGAAACAGCTGGACGGCGACCTCGTTGGCCGCATTGAACGTCGCGGGGGCGGTGCCGCCGGCCGTTCCCGCTGCCCGGCCCAGCGCGTATGCCGGAAACCGCACCGGAGAGACCGGCTCGAACGTCAAGGCCCCGCCGCCGGCGGCGAGGGCATCGAAGCGCCGCGTGCCGTGGTCGGGCACCCGCTCGGGGTGGGTGAGCGCGTAGAGGATCGGCAGCTCCATGCTGGGGAACCCGAGCTGGGCGAGGACCGAGCCGTCCACGAATTCCACGAAGGCGTGCACCACCGATTGCGGATGCACCACCACTTCGACCTGCGGATACGCCAATCCGAAGAGGAAGTGCGCTTCGATCACCTCGAGTGCCTTGTTGACGAGCGTGGCCGAATCGATCGTAATCTTGGGTCCCATCTTCCACGTGGGGTGCTGCAACGCCTGATCCACGGTGGCCTGTGCGATCTGTCCCGGCTCCCAGGTGCGGAACGGCCCCCCCGATGCCGTCAGGATCAGCCGTGAGACTCCCTCCGCCTTGCGGCCACCAAGGCATTGCAGCACGGCGCTGTGCTCGGAGTCCACGGGCACGATCTCACCGCCCCCGGTCCGCGCAGCGTGGGTGACGAGCTCCCCCGCCATCACGAGCGTTTCCTTGTTGGCGAGCGCCACTCGCTTGCCCGCCCGCAGCGCCGCCAGTGTCGCTTCGAGCCCGGCGGCTCCCACGATGCCGTTGACCACGATGCCCACGTCGGGATGCGTCGCCGCCTCGACCAGGCAGGCGGTCCCCTGCCCCCGTCCCGCCTCCCCCGTCCCGCCGTTGACGAGTCCGACGTACGCCGGGTTCCAGCGCCCCGCCTGCTCGCGCAACAGTGCGGCGTTGGAGTGCGCCGTCAGGGCGACGACGCGAAACCGGTCGCGATGCCGGTCGAGCACCGTCAGGGTCGAGCAGCCGATCGACCCTGTCGAGCCGAGCACCGCGACGCCGATGGTCATACGAGACCGAACAGACGAAACAATCCCGCCGAGACCGGGATCACGAAATACAGGGAATCGAGCCGGTCGAGCACCCCGCCGTGCCCCGGAATGAGGTGCGAAGAATCCTTCACGGCCACTTCGCGCTTGAGCAGCGATTCAGCGACGTCGCCGACCTGAGCCACGATACCGATTACGCCGCCGACAAGGGCGAGCTGGAGTACGCCGAGTGGAAGTCCCACCCGCGGCAGCAGCCAGCGCCCCAGCAGCACCGCACCGGCCACGGCGCCTGCAAACCCGCCGATCGCACCGGCCCACGTCTTGTTGGGCGACAACACGGGAGCAAGCTTGGGTCCGCCGAAGGCGTACCCAGCCGCCATGGCTGCCGTATCGCAAATCCAGGTGAGAGTGAGGGGGAGGAGGACGAGCACCGCCAACGGCCAACTTTTTACGCCGGCGTTGGCGCCGTGGCGGATGGCGATCACAAATGACGGCAGCGCCGAGGCGTACAGGGCACCGAATACCGTGATGGCGACGGTGGGCAGCGGCCGACCCTGGGGGCCGCGGACCCGCATGGCGAGGCCCAGCACCGCCAACACCCAGAGGGCCCCCACGAACAAGGCGGGCTCCGCCCAATGGGTCTCGGAGCCTTTCGCCCAATAGGTCGCGAGCGGGATGACGGCCGCGGCGGCGAGTCCGATCCCGTCGAGCGGATCGATCTGCTGGCGCCGGGCGAGATCGTACACCTCACGAGCGCCGAGCACACCCAGCAGAGCCAGGACGGCGGCCAGCGGCCACCCCCCCCACCACACAAGTCCGATGACGGCTGGGATCGCCACCGCCGCGAAGGCGATCCGTTGAACCAGATTCCGTGTCATCCCGCCGTCACGGTCCCGAAGCGTCGTTCCCGCCGCTGATAGTCGAGGATCGCTTCGAACAGCGTACGCCGGTTGAAATCCGGCCACAACACCGGGGTGAGGTACAGCTCCGTATAAGCGAGCTGCCACAGCAGGAAATTCGAGATGCGCTGCTCGCCGGAAGTGCGGATCAGCAGATCCGGGTCGCCCCACGGAGCGGTATAGAGCCGTCCGGCGAGGGCCTGCTCGTCCACCGCTTCGAGGGTCCGCGTCCCGCGCAGCACTTCCTCGGCCAGGAGCCGCGCCGCGTGCGCGATCTCGGTGCGCGAAGAGTAGGAGATGCACAGGTTGAGCGCCAACCGTGTGCCGCTGTGCGTCTCCGCCTCAACCCGCTCGACCGCCGCGCGGCCACCCGCTGTCAACCGGCTGCGATCCCCCAGCACACTCACCCGGACGCCCTGCGTCACGAGCTCGTGGATTTCCGACCCGATGTATTCTTCGAGCAGGTTCATGAGCGCCGAGATCTCAGTGGCGGGGCGCTTCCAGTTCTCCTCGGAGAAGGCGAACACGGTCAGCACCTCCACACCCGCCTCGATCGCCCCCTCCACCACTTCGCGCACGGACTTCATGCCGGCCCGATGCCCCAGCGATCGCGGCAGGTGCCGATCGCGCGCCCAGCGGCCGTTGCCGTCCATGATGATCGCCACGTGCCGGGGCACGGCGCCTTGCATCCGAATCTGCGCGAGGAGGTCGTCGCCCATCAGACTTCCATGATCTCGGCCTCTTTGGACTTGACCGCCTCCTCGACCTGCTTCAGGTGATCGTCGTGGAGCTTCTGCGCGTCTTTCTCGGCGTGCTTCTTCTCGTCCTCCGAGACGTGCTCCGTCTTCTTGATTCGGCCGATCGCCTCCGTCCGGGCATGCCGGATCGCCACCCGTCCCTCTTCGGCGAACTTGTGCACGACCTTCACCAGCTCCCGGCGACGCTCCTCCGTCAGCGCCGGCAGCGGGATGCGGATCAGGTTGCCGTCGTTCGACGGCGTCAGGCCCAGATCCGAGGCGAGAATCGCTTTCTCCACCGCCTTGAGCAGCGTCTTATCCCACGGTTGGACGGTGAGGAGCTTCGGTTCGGGTGCGGCCACGTTCGCCACCTGATTCAGCGGCATCTCGCTGCCGTACGCATCGACCTTCACCTGGTCGAGCAGCGAGGTGGTCGCCCGGCCCGTCCGGACGGTGGAGAACTCCCGCCGCACCGCTTCGACTGCCTTGTCCATCGCCTGCCGTGCCTGCTTGTTGTGGTCCACGAGTGTCATCGCACGATGGTGCCGACGCGCTCGCCGGACAGCACTTTCGCCGTCGCGCCGGTCTGGTTGATGTTGAAGACCACGATGGGGAGCCGGTTCTCCTTGCACAATCCGAAGGCGTTCGCGTCCATCACGGCATACCCGTTTACCAGCGCTTCCTGGAACGTCAGCTCGGGCAGGAACTTGGCCTTCGGGTCCTTCTTGGGATCGGCGGTGTAGACGCCGTCGACGTTGGTAGCCTTCAGGATCACGCTCGCCTCGACCTCCAGCGCCCGCAGCACCGCCGCGGTGTCGGTCGAAAAGTAGGGGTTCCCCGTGCCGCCCGCGAAGATGACGATGCGCCCCTTCTCCAGATGCCGCACGGCGCGCCGCCGGATGTAGGGTTCGGCCAGCGCCTCCATCCGGATCGCGGTCATCACCCGGGTGTCGAGGCCCTTTTTCTCGAGGATATCCTGGAGCGCCAGGGCGTTGATGACGGTCGCGAGCATCCCCATGTAGTCCGCCGAGACGCGGTCCATCCCCTGGGCGCTCGCGGCGGCGCCGCGAACGATGTTCCCGCCGCCCACCACGAGGCCGAGTTGCACCCCGGTCGCCGCCACCTGGCTCAGCTCGCCGGTCAGGCGGTCGATGACGCCAAAATCGATCCCCGCATTCTCCCCACCGGCCAGCGCCTCCCCCGAGATCTTCAGGAGGGCGCGCGGGTAGGCGAGCGTCGCCACTAGACCCCCCCGAGCTCGAAGCGGGCGAAGCGGCGCACCGCGATCTTCTCCCCGGTCTTGGCGGCCAGCGCGCGCACCAGATCGCCCACCGTCTGCTTGTCGTCCTTGATGAACTTCTGCTCCAGCAGCACGGTCTCCTCGTAGAATTTCTTCAGCATCCCATCAACGATCTTGGCCCGGATGTTCTCCGGTTTCTTCTGCTCGACCACCTGCGCCTCGTAGATGCGCCGCTCGCGCTCCACGACCTCGGCCGCGACATCCTCGATGCGGACCGCGACGGGCTTCGCCGAAGCGATCTGTAGCGCAACGTCTTTGGCGAGCTGGCGGAAGTCGTCCGTCCGCGCCACAAAGTCCGTCTCGCAGTTGAGCTCGACGAGTACGCCGACCTTGCCGTTGAAGTGGATGTAGGCCTCGATGAGGCCTTCCCCCGCCGAGCGGGCGGCCCGCTTCTCGGCCTTGCCGGCGTACTTCACGCGCAGGATCTCCTCGGCCTTCGCCATATCGCCGCCGGCCTCCTCGAGCGCCCTCTTGCAGTCCATCATGCCGGCACCCGTTTTCGCCCTGAGCTCCGCCACCAATTTGGCTGGAATTTCTTTTACGCTCGCCACTGGTCGTCACTCCTCATAAGAACGCCGCCCCCTTGCCGTCTGGCTCGAAGGGCGGCGAAGTCTGTCGAACTGTGCAGCGACCCTCCCCGGCGTGGGTTAGGGTTCGCTCCCCGCCGCAGGCTCAACCGCGGCCGGCGCATCCTCCGCCTTGAGCCGGGCGGCGATCGCTTCAGGCTTGGGCCGGCGCTTACGGCGCGCCGGACGCTTCTTCCGGTCGCCTTCCGATTCCGCTTCGACACCCGTCTCGGTCGAGTACGTCACGCCCTCCGCGTCCTCGGACGACTCGTGCAGCGGCTGCCGGCGCCGCGCCTCCAGAATGACTTCGGCGATCGACACTGCGATGAGCGACACCGCTCGGATCGCGTCGTCGTTCCCCGGGATCGGGACGGTGATCAGATCCGGATCGGCGTTGGTATCCACGATGGCCACCACCGGGATGCCCAGCTTGTTCGCCTCGGCAACCGCGATCCGCTCCTTCTTCGCGTCCACTACGAACAGCGCACCCGGGAGCCGGGCCATCTGCTTGATCCCCGACAAGTTCTTGTCGAGCTTGACGCGCTCACGGTCCAGCAGCAGCTGCTCCTTCTTGGTGTAGTGCTCGAACTCCCCCTCGGCGGACCCTTGCTCCAGATCTTTCAGCCGCTTGATCTGCTTCTTGATCGTCTGGAAGTTCGTGAGCGTGCCGCCCAGCCACCGCTCCGTGACCCAGAACCCGCCGGCGCGTTGTGCCTCGAGCTGGATGATGAGCTTGAGCTGCTTCTTGGTGCAAACGAACAGCACGCCCTCGCCACGCTCCACGATGGAGCGCAGGAGCTCCTGCGCCTGCTCGAGCTGCCGTAATGTCTTCTGGAGGTCGATGATGTAGATGCCGGATCGCTCGGCAAAGATGAAACGGCGCATCTTCGGGTTCCACCGTCGTGTCTGGTGGCCGAAATGCACCCCGGCTTCCAGCAGATCCTGCAACTGAGGCTGCGTCATGCACTTCCTTTCTTGGGTTTTGGATCCGCCGCCGCCGTCATCTCCGGAGCGACCTCGCGGTGGCAAGGACCCCGCGCCGGATCGGGTGGCGTGTGTATTGGACTGCGCTCTCGGCTATCGGCTATCGGTCATCGGCTCAGCTGATAGCCGATAGCTGATAGCGTCTTCTATCGCTTACTGAATTGGAACCGCTTCCGCGCCCCCGCCCGTCCCGGCTTCTTGCGCTCCACCGCCCGCGGGTCCCGCGTCAACAGCCCCTGCTCTCGCAGTTTCTTGCGGTGCTGCTCGTCGGCGAGGCAAAGCGCCCGCGCGATCCCCATGCGCATGGCGCCGGCCTGGCCGGTGACGCCGCCTCCGCGGCAGATTCCCTTCACGTCAAAGGCGCCCAACGTGTCGGTCGCCGTGAACGGCTGCTGGATGTGCGACACCAGCGATGCCCGCGGGAAGAAGTCGCCCAGCGTCCGGCCGTTGATGTTCCACTTTCCCGAGCCGGGCGTGAGATAGACGCGCGCCACGCTTTCTTTGCGGCGCCCGACGGCGTGCCAGCGCAACTCCGGCGTCTCAGTCATTTCGTCCCCTCGAGCAGGAGCGGCTGCGGCTGTTGCGCCGCGTGTGGGTGCGTCGGTCCGGCGTACACCTTCAGCATCTGCTTCACGTGCTGCCGCGACAACGTGGTCTTGGGGAGCATCCCCCACACGGCTTGCTCGATCACGCGCTCGGGGTGCGAGGCCAGCACATTCTTCACCAGCCTGAACCGCTCGTGACCCATGTAGCCGGTGTGCCGGAAGTACCGCTTCTGCTCGAGCTTGCGACCCGTCAGCTTCACCTGCTCCGCGTTGACGACGATGACGGCGTCGCCCCCGTTGAGATGCGGGGTGAACGTCGGCTTGTGTTTTCCGCGCAAGACTTGCGCGACGCGGCTCGCGAGA
>JBGPIW010000028.1:0-13199 GCA_041485045.1 Gemmatimonadota bacterium
CGGGCGACGCGATCCGCCAGATGGCCACCCGGGAATTCGGGGTGGTGTGGTGGAAGCTGGTGAACTGGTATCGCGGCGCGCCGACCAAGAGCACCCGGACCCTGCCCCACGGCGGGCTGACGGTCGCGTTCCTGGGGGCCGACGGCGCCGGTAAGTCGACTCTCACCGCGGCGATCGCGGATTGGCTGTCCCGCGAGGTCGCGGTGGTCACGACCTACGGGGGTAGCGGCACGGGCTCTGCCTCCCTGCCGCGGCGCCTGATGCAGTCGCTGGGCGGCGTGCGGCGCCAGGTGCGCGGACCGCGACCGGCAGCCCCCGGCTCCGTGCCGTCCCTGGCCAGGCTGGCGTGGGTTCTCATGCTGGCACGGGAGCGGCGACGGCGCGCGCGCGACGCGCGGCGCGCCAAGGGCCTCGGCATGCTCGTCTTGTCCGACCGGCTGCCCCAAAGTCAGTTCCCGGGATGGAACGACGGACCGCGCCTCGTCCCGTGGCTCGAGTCGGGTCCGCGGTTGGTGCGCGCCGCCGCTCGCCGAGAGAGTGCAGCGTTCAGTCTGGCGGAGCTGTCGCCACCAGATGTCGTCCTCAAGCTGCACGTCTCACCCGAGGTGGCCGCGCGCCGCAAGCCGGAAACGCCCAGCGAGCACCTGCGCACCGGGGTCGACATGGTCCGACGCCTCGCGTTCCCGCCCACGACCCGGGTCGTCGAGCTCGACGCCGAGCAGCCGCTTCCTGCGGTCCTGCTGCTGGCGAAGCGGGCGATCTGGGAAGCGATCTGATCTGACATGTGCGGCATCACCGGCTTCTGGACTCCGGGTGGGCTGAACCTGGAAGACGCCCGCGGCACGGTCACCGCGATGGCGGATGCACTGCGTCATCGCGGCCCGGACGACGAGGGCACTTGGATCGATCCGGAGGCCGGCATCGCGCTCGGGTTCCGGCGGCTGGCGATTCTGGATCTCACACCCACGGGTCGGCAGCCGATGGAATCGGCGACCGGCCGATTCGTCATCGTGTTCAACGGGGAGATCTACAACCACCAGGCATTGCGCCGCGAGCTGGCCAACCTGGGACATTCGTTTCGCGGACGCTCGGATACCGAAGTGCTGGTCGCGGCGCTCGAGGCATGGGGCATGCGCCGGACGTTGGAGCATTGCAACGGGATGTTTGCGTTCGCCCTGTGGGACAAGGCGGAGCGGACCCTTCACCTGGCGCGTGATCGCGCGGGCGAGAAACCGCTGTATTACGGCTGGATGGGACAAACGCTGCTCTTCGGCTCCGAGCTCAAGGCGCTGCGCGCACACCCGACGTTCCAGCCCCAGATCGACCGCAACGCGCTGGCGCTCTATCTGCGGCGCGGCTATGTCCCCAGTCCCTACAGCATCTACGTCGGTGTCAACAAGCTGCCCGCGGGGACGTGGTTGACCTTGCGCCCGGATTGCATGAGGACCGACACGGCGCCGACGGCCTATTGGTCGTTACAGGCAGTGGCCGAGCAGGGCGTAGCGGAGCCGGTGCGTGACGACCCCGCTGAAGTCGTGGAGACGCTGCATGATCTGCTCAGCGACGCCGTCAAGCTGCGCATGGAAGCCGACGTGCCGCTCGGCGCCTTCCTTTCCGGCGGCATCGATTCCTCGACCATCGTCGCCCTGATGCAGACGCACAGTGTCAGGCCGGTACGAACGTTCACGATCGGCTTCCAGGACACGCAGCACGATGAGGCTCACCACGCCGCCGCGGTCGCCCGGCACCTGGGGACCGAGCACACCGAGCTTTATCTCACGCCGGCCGACGCGCTCGCGGTCATCCCACGCCTGCCGGTGTTGTACGACGAGCCGTTCGCCGACACATCCCAGATCCCCACCTTCCTCGTGTCGGAGCTGACGCGACGGCATGTGACCGTGAGCCTCTCCGGCGACGCCGGTGACGAGCTGTTCGGGGGATACCGCCGACTGCGGCTCGGTCCGGCGATCTGGCGCGGCATCGAGTGGCTCCCGCTGCCGGTTCGGCGGCGGCTGGCGTCCCTGCTGACCCCCCCGGCGACGACCGGCAACGGCCAGCGGGCACCCCTTCTGGGCCGCCTTACCCGCAGGTTGACCGGCAAGCGCAACCTCCTCGAGCGCCTGAGGCAGGTAGCAGAAATCCTGCCGCTGGAGTCCCCGGTTGCCCTGTATCACTATATGATGTCCTACTGGAAAGACCCCACGGTGCTGATGCCGGACGCTCGCGAACTGCCCATCCCCGCGACCGACCCTGCGCGCCGGCCCGACTTCGGTGGGAATCCCGAGCACACGATGATGTTTCTGGATACGGTCGCCTACCTCACGGACGACATCCTGGTGAAGTTGGACCGCGCGAGCATGGGCACCAGTCTCGAAGCGCGCGTCCCGCTGCTCGACCATCGGGTGATCGAATTCGCTTGGCGCATGCCGCTGTCCGTCAAACTGCACGGCGGAAAGGGAACGAAGTGGCCGCTCCGCGAGGTGCTGCATCGCTACGTCCCGCGCGCGCTCGTGGACCGGCCCAAGCAGGGATTTCACATGCCGATTGCGGACTGGTTGCGCGGTCCCCTGCGGGATTGGGCCGAATCGCTGCTCGATGAACGGCGGTTGCGCGACAGCGGCACGTTCGATCCGCGGCCCATCAGGAAAAAGTGGACCGAGCACCTGGCGGGAACGACCCGGTGGGATTACCACCTGTGGACCGTGTTGATGTTCGAATCGTGGGTCGAGGCGAACTCCCCCGTCGTCCCCGCGGTTCCCCAGCCCGTATGAGCTCACGAGCGGCGAACCCACCGGTTCCGGCGTTGCGCGAGCCACCGGCTCCCGCCCCTCCGGCGCGCCTCGAGGTCGTAGAGCGTCTGTTCCAGCGGCTCGACACCGAGCACATCCGCTACTGCCACTGGAAGAGCAACGAACACCTGGTCGCGACCATGACCGGCGCGACGGACGTGGACGTCCTGGTGGAGCGCCGCGGGGCACAGCGCTTGACTCACATCCTCACCGAAGAGTCGAGTTTCAAGCGTTTCGTCGTGAAAGCGGGGCGCGGCTACCCCGGCATCGAGGACTACGTGGGGTTCGACCCCGCGACCGGGAAACTGAGTCACCTGCACATCCACTACCAGCTGACGCTGGGAGAGAAGTTCCTCAAAGGACACCGTCTCCCCTGGGAAGAGGCCGTGCTCGATACGCGAGTTCGGGACGATGGCTCCGGCCTGTGGATCACCGACCCGCACCTCGAGCTGTTGATCCTCATCGTGCGGCACGTGATGAAACTGCGTCTGCGCGACTCAATCGCGGCCGCACTGGGATACGACTACTTCCGCGGCGGCATGCTGCGGGAGCTGCGCTGGCTCGCGGCACGCGTCCGTTCGGACCAGTTGGTCGCCCGCGCGGAGCCGCTCGTGGGTTCGGCTGCGGCCCATCTCCTACCCGGAATGATCGCCGGGCGCGGCCCGTCGATTCGGCAGTTGCGGGCGTTTCGCCGCATGGCCGAGCCACATCTCTCGAGCTACCGCATGTACTCGGCTGCCGGAGCCACTCGGCGCATGTGGCTCCGGGAGTGGACCTGGATCTGGTGGCGTCTCAAGAACTGGTTGTTCCGCGCGCCCACCAGGTCCACCCGCACGCCGCCACAAGGCGGCCTCGCGATCGCGTTCGTCGGGCCCGACGGTGCCGGCAAGTCGACGCTCACCAACGAGATCGCCGCGTGGCTGGCGCGTGAGATCGCGGTCATTTCGACCTACGGCGGCAGCGGGAAGGGCTCGGCCTCTCGGCCGCGGCGCTGGCTCCAGCATCTCGGCGCGCTGACACGACGCACCCCGGCGCCCGGTCGAGCGGCGTCCACTCCGGTCCCCGAGCCATCGGGGCTGCGGTTGTTCGGTAAGTTACTCTGGGTCCTCACGCTGGCGCGCGAGCGCCGTCGCTGGGCGACGCAGGTACGGCGCGCCCGCAGTCTCGGCATGATCGTGCTGTCGGACCGCGTGCCGCAGACGCAATTCGCCGGACTCAACGACGGCCCCCGATACGGGCATTGGCTCGAATCCCCTTCCTGGCTGCGGCGCACGGTCGCGCGCCGGGAGCACGCGACCTTCCGCGAAGCCGGGATCGTGCCGCCGGATGTGGTGGTGCGGCTGCGGGTCCCGGTGGATGTCGCCGCGCAGCGCAAACCGGACACGCCACTTGACCAGCTGCGACGCAAGGTGGAGATCGTCGATCAGCTGCGGTTCCCGCCTCCAACCCGCGTGGTCGATATCAATGCCGCGCAACCGCTCGATCAGGTCCTGCGCGACGTGAAACAGGCACTGTGGACATGCCTGTGAGGCACCGGCCGGTCCCGAGTCCGGCGCAACGCGAAGCCGGCCAGGCGATCCCCTCCCGCCCGCTCATCGTCGAGCTGGTGGGTCCAGCCGGGGCCGGCAAGACCGCCCTGTTACGGCTCCTCGGCCAGGATCCACGGGTTCGCACGGGGATCCGTATCAACCGCGTGCGCCATTTCCTCGAGGTGGTGACGCACAGCGTCGCCCTCTTCCCAGCCGGGTTCGGACTCCTCCGCCAGGGGCCGTCCTCGCTGCGCTCCGGACTGTTACACCTCGTTCGTCTGCGCACGCTCTCGACCGTAGTGGCGCTAGCGATGGCGGAGGAGGCCGGTCGCGCGATCCTGCTCGATGAGGGACCGGTGTTTAGCCTCGGGCGGTTGAGCGTATTCCAACAGGCAAGTCAGGGGAACGGCCGGGTTGCCCGTCACTGGCGCGCCGAGCTGAACCGCTGGACCACGCTGCTGGACGCTGTCATCTGGATCGACGCGGCAGATCCCGTCCTGATCGAGCGCATCCGATCCCGGGGGAAGGATCATCGCATCAAGAACGGGTCAACCGACGAGGTGGCCGAATTCCTTGGCCGGTATCGCCGGGCGTACGCGGAGATTCTGGCGGCTCTGCGGGCGAGCGGCAAAGTCCAAGTGATCGAGTTGAACACGACCGATGTTACGATCGAAGCCGCGGCCGATCGCGTGCTGGCCGAGCTCGAGCGTCGGGGACTCCCTGGAGCGGGCTAGGACACGACCATGCGCCGCCGCACGAGTCAAGCCAACGCGTTTCCTCCCGGAACGGCGAGTTTTCCGGGTCAGCAACCGCCGCTGCAGGCGGTTCCACAGATCGCGGCCCCCATCCGCATCCTACGGTGGGCCCTGTACGGCTTCGTTTTCTCCCTCCCCTTCGACGCCCCGGGCCGCCTTCCGATCGAGCTCACGACCCTCACCGGCGCCGGATTCCTGGCCGTGACGCTGCTCCAACCGCGTCTCTGCTACGGGCGCCGCCCACTCGCGTTCTGGCTGTTCCTCGCATACCTGTACGCCTATTGGATAGCGTATGTGTTCGGCGGGGCTCGGTTCACCTCCGATGCCGTTCACTCGACCGTGTTTTACTTCCAGGGCGTGATGGTTTTTCTCGCCTGCTTCAATCTCATGCGCGACCCGCGGATCGCCCGCAACGTGCTGCTGACCCTCGCCGTCGCTGTCGCGATCCTGGCCGTGATGACAATCCTCGGCATCGGGAAGGCTTACGATACGGAATCAGGCCGGGCCATGGTATTTGGTCAGAACTCCAATCGTGCCGCCCGCGTCCTCTGCGCCGGACTGCTTGTCCTCATCGGCTTGGTATACGGTCGTCCGCGGCCCGCGCTCCGCCTCCGCTGGATAGTGTGGCCGGTGGCGGGGCTGATCGGCCTCGCCATGATCAAGGGCGGGAGCCGGGGGGGGCTTCTCGCTTTGGCCGTAGGCCTGTGGATGTTCTCGTTCGCCGGGACCACGCTTGGGACCCGCGTGCGGAACATGGTGGTCTCGCTCGTGGCGATCGGCCTGGCCGCGTGGGGCGCGTGGCAGTCGCCACTGATGAGAGAACGGATTCAGCTGGCCCAACAAGGGAACATGGCCAAACGGGAGGTCATTTTCCCCGCCGCCCTGCAGATGTTCAAGAGCAAGCCGATCGTCGGGTGGGGGCCAGGCAATCAGTACACCCTCGCGGTGCGGTTGGGACTGCCGCCGCGGCTTCACCAGACGCGCGATACCCACATGTTGTTCCTCGAAGTGTTGACGGCAACGGGCCTGCTGGGCTCGATTCCCTACATCACGGCGCTCTGGCTCTGCTGTTGGGGCGCCTGGAAGGCACGGCGCGGCATCGAGGGAATCCTCCCCGCGGCGCAGATGGCGGCCCTCATGGTCGGGAATCTGAGCGGCAATTACATCCAGTTGAAACTGCAGTGGGTGCTGCTCGCCTACGCCCTCGCCAGTTGGGTGTACCTCACACCCAAGTCCTCCCGTCCTGTGGCACCCAATGCCGCTGCGGCACGCCGGGCACGTTGGGGTTAGCAGAAGACCGGTTGTTGCGGCGGTGCCACACGCTCTCCTGGCGTCGAAACCAGCACCAACGGCACATGGCATATGATGTTTCGTGGCAATGTGTTATGCCGTACTCCCCGACCCGCTGCGCTAGCACAGGGAGTGCGTAGGCAGTATCTGTGGGCATGGGTTCGAAACCAGCTGGAGGATGACGGGGGGCGTGCTGATCACCTTTTCGGGATTGGACGGAGCGGGCAAGTCCACGCTCATCGAGTTCTTGCAAAGCACCTTAGAGGGCCGGAGCCAGCCGGTCGTCGTCCTCCATCTCAACGATCAGGTAGGCGTATACGCTTTCCTGCGATCCGTGCGTGATCGCTTCTTCGGCGGGGGGCGGCCGCCGTCGCTTGCCCCCGGCGCGCCGGATCCCAAGTCTCAAAAACTCCAGCGACCGATCCCCACTGGCTGGCGCGGGACCTTGAGCCGAGCGCGCACCGCGATCCTCTGGAACAAGCCGATGCGGCGGCTGCTCTACGTGTTGGACCTGACGATCTTCGTTTGCTATCGCACCTACCTCGAACGGGTGAAGGGGCGGGTGCTCATCATGGATCGCTATTTCTACGATACGCTGGTGGATGTCGCCGACGGCCGGCGCGGTCCGTGGACTCGGCTGCTCGAGTGGCTGACGCCGCACCCGACGGTCCCGGTGTTTCTCGACATCACGCCCGAAGAGTCCTATCGGCGCAAGCGCGAGTTCTCGATCGAGTACCTGCGCCGCCGCTCCGACGCCTACCACCGCGTCTTCGACCGCGTGCCGGGCGCAGTGCGACTGGTCAACGACGATCTCGATCGTACCAAGGCGGCGCTGCTCGACGCAGTCCGGTCACGCGGTGGCACGGCGTGAACGACACCCGGGACTCGGCGCTCGTGCTCGATGGCCAGACGAACCAGGCCCTCGCGTGCGTTCGTTCGCTGGGACGGGCCGGTTACGACGTGTTCGTCGCCGCGACACGGCCCCGCCCCCTCGCATCCTGGTCCCGCTTCGCGCGCGGTCGTTTCCGGCTCTCTGGCGAGACGCCTGAGGCGTTCGCGGCGTTGCGCCGGTGGGCAGCGGCCCGAGGGGTCTCACTGGTTCTGCCCCTCACCGAGCGTTCCTGCGTGCTGTGCAACCTCGAGCGTACCGCGTGGGAGGCTGAGGGCATCACGGTCGGGAGCGCCCCGGCCGAACTCCTGGGGCTCGCGTTCGACAAGGCGCGGACGTTCGAGCTCGCTGAGCGCGCGGGCGTCACGATTCCTCCGACGCGCGTGCCCTCCACCTTGTCCGAGGTCCGGGCCGCAGCGGCCGACCTTGGATTCCCGTGCGTGGTCAAATCGCGCTTCAGCAATGCGTGGGACGGCGCGCGGTTCGTGCCGGACCCCGGAACGAGCTACGTGCGGAATACGACAGAGCTAGAGGCCGCGGTGGCCCTGCACCGCCAGGGTGAGCACTGGCCGCTGATCCAGGGCTTCGTGCCCGGCCAAGGGAAAGGCGTGTTCGCCCTGTTCGAATCCGGCCACCCGGTCGCCTGGTTCGCGCACGAGCGCCTGCGGGACGTCCGCCCTTCGGGCTCCGGCAGCAGCCTGCGGCGCTCGGCACGGCTCGAGCCGCGCCTTTTGGAGCCTGCCGAACGCCTACTCGCGTCGATGGGCTGGCACGGTCCGGCAATGGTGGAGTTCCGCGACGATGGCGTGCACGCGCCCGCCCTGATGGAGGTCAACGGCCGCTTCTGGGGCTCGTTGCAGCTGGCGGTCTCCGCGGGAGCGGATTTCCCGCTGTGGTGGGCAGCAATTCTGCGTGGGACGCCCGTTGAGCGCAGGGCCGGCTACGCGACGGGCCTGACCGTCCGCTGGTTGTGGGGCGACGTCAAACGATTCCTCTATATCCTCGCCGGGGCCCCACCGGGTTATCCGGGACGTTACCCCACGGTCCTTCAAGGACTGAAAGAACTGTTGGGGCGCCAGCCGGTGGGGACCCGTTCGGAGACATGGCAGCCCGACGACCGCTGGCCGGCGGTGGGTGAATGGGTCCAGGGATTGAGCGACCTGTTCTCGGGGCGGAAGCGCGCACGGGCGGCCCGTCAGGTCCAACCAGCGGCGCCTGTGGCCGAAGCGGCCCGAGTGGCACCCGGTTCCCCTGCCGCAGTTTCCGATGCTTCGCACGGGGGACACTAGGGTGGAGCACGAGCAGGAGAAGGTGGAAGCACCGCTTCGGGTCCTGATGATCACGGCCGGATGGCCACAGCCGGGACAGCCGCAGACGACCCACTTCGTCAAGCGCCAGGCGGAGTTCCTGCGCAAGGCGGGGGTGGAGGTGGACGTGTTTCCGTTCCGGGGCGCCAAGCGGCCCTGGAACTACGCGCGCGCCTGGATGCAGGTGCGGCCCCGGATGGAGCCGGACCGTTACGACGTCGTGCACGCCCAGTTCGGACAGAGCGGCATCCTGGCGCTGCCTAAACGGCTGCCGCTCGTCGTGACGCTGCGCGGCAGCGACATCCTGGGAATCGTGGGTCCCGACGGACGGTACACGCTGGCCGGACGGATCTCACAGGCGGTAGCCCGCTTCGCGCTGCGCCGTGCCGACGCGGTCGTCGTCGTGTCCGAGCACATGACCGGCTATTTCCACACGTCCGCCCCCGTCACCGTGCTGCCATCGGGCCTCGACTTCGATCTGTTCCGCATCGTGCCGCGCGACGAAGCGCGGGCGCGCTTAGGGTGGCCCCTCGACAAACGGCTGGTCCTGTTTGCCGGCAACCCGGAGCAGCCCAGGAAGCGCCACGCACTGGCCAAGGCAGCCATCGAGGTGCTGAACCGCACACTCCCCACTGAGCTCGTCGTGGCGTGGGGCGTGGCCCACACCGACATCCCCCTCTACATGAACGCGTGCGACGCGTTCGTGTTTACCTCGATGCAGGAAGGCTCGCCGAACGTCGTGAAAGAGGCCCTGGCGTGCGATCTCCCCGTGGTGTCGGTGCCGATCGGCGATACCGCCGAGCGGCTGCGCGGCATCGCTGGATGCGAGCTGGTGGAGGACGAGCGACCCGAGGCCATCGCCGCGGCCCTGGAGCGCGTGTTGCGACGCGGCCAACGCGTGGCCGGCAGGGTCGCCGTGGCGCCCCTCGCGGAAGAGGCGATTACGGCCCGGCTGATCGACGTGTACCGTGCGGCGATCGCCCGCTATGCCGGACGGCCGGCGCCGCGCCGGGATCCGGCGGTGGCCGCCCGCCTCACGGAGCGCTGACGCGAATGCCCCTCCCCCAGGTCACCGTCATCGTGCCGTGCCGCAACGAGGAGCGGTATCTCGTCGAGTGCCTCGACTCGATCCTCGCCTGCGACTATCCGCCCGAGCGCCTCGAAGTCCTGGTGGTCGACGGCATGAGCGACGACGGGACCCGTCCGCTGCTCGCCGAGTACGCCGCCCGACACCCGGCCGTTCGGATGATCGACAATCCCCGGCGCATCACCCCGGTGGCCCTCAACCTGGCGATCCGGGCGGCGCAGGGAGACGTCATCGTGCGGATGGATGCACACGTCGTGTACCCCAAGAACTACGTGAGCCGGCTCGTCGCGGCACTGGACGAATTCGGCGCGGACAACGTCGGCGCCGTACTCCGCACCCTGCCGGCGAATCAGACGGCGATGGGGAAGGCGATCGCCATCGGCATGTCCCACCCGTTCGGTGTGGGCACCTCCTATTTCCGGATCGGCACCGACCAACCGCGCTGGGTAGACACGATCGCGTTCTTCTGCATCCGCCGGGCGACGTTCGACCGTGTCGGCATGTTCGACGAGGAGCTGATCCGCCATCAGGACGGCGAGTTCAACGCCCGGCTCATCAAGGCGGGCGGACGGATTCTGCTGATCCCGGACGTGGTGTCGTACTATTACGCGCGCGCCACGCTGCGGCAGGTGGGACGGATGTTCTATCAATACGGGTACTTCAAGCCGCTCGTCGCCAAGAAACTGGGACGATTCATGACGGTGCGGCAGCTCATCCCGCCCGGATTCGTGCTGGGCCTGCTCGGCACTGGGGCGGCGGCGCTGCTCTGGACCCCCGCCGCCATCCTGTTTGCCCTGGTAGCCGGGAGCTACTCGGTGGTCGTGCTGGGGTCGGCCGTCCAGACAGCCCTCAAGCAAGGGCCGGCCGTGGGCCTCGCACTCGCCGCCGTGCTGCCGGTGATTCACGTGAGCTACGGCGCCGGATTCTGGCGCCGGGTGGTGGAGCTGCTGTTGCCGTCACGCCCGACGTCCGGGAAGCCAGCGGCCGAGCTGCCGCTGTCGCGCTGAGCAGGGTCGTGTGAGTCTCCGGCCCCAGATCGCGACCCTCATGTATCACGAGGTCACCGATGACCCGATGGCCTCGGGGTTCCAGCGCCCAGGCGCCTTTGCCTACAAACACTCGACCGCCGCGTTCACCGAACACCTGGCCCACATGGCGGGCGCGCCCGTCGAACCCGGCCTCGTCGTGGACGTCGATTTCGAACGCCCGGTCCGGAGCCTGCTGCTCACGTTCGACGACGGCGGCCGGAGCGCCCTGACGGCGGCCGACTTGCTCGCCCAGCACGGCTGGAAGGGGCACTTCTTCATCGTCACGAGCCTGACCGGTAGCCGGGGCTTCCTCGATCCGGTGGCAATCCGCACGCTGCACAGCGCCGGCCACCTGGTGGGCAGTCATTCGCACACCCACCCCAACATCTTCCGTGCCCTTTCGCCTGCCCGTATGGCCGAGGAATGGCGTACGAGCTGCGACCTCATCGCGCAGATCCTCGGCGAGCCGTGCGTCACCGCCTCCGTGCCGGGGGGCGACATCTCGGACACAGTGCTCGAGTCCGCGAGCAGCGCCGGACTGCGATACCTGTTTACATCGGAGCCGTGGCTCGCCCCCCGCCGCATCGGTGACTGCTGGGTCCTGGGCCGCTACAGTGTGAAGGCGAGCACCCGGGCGCAACGAGTGGCCGAACTCGTCCGGTTCCGTGGGTGGACGCGGGCGCTAGTGCGGCGGCGGCTCAAGGTGCTCGCCACGAGCGCCGTGCCACCGCTCTACCGCTTGTATGTGCGGCTCCGCACCCGCGAGGGCGCCCGGCCCGCTTGACGAGGCACCCTTAGTGGCATGTCCCGGTACCGCTGTCGGTGTAGGTACTCCCGGCCACCGGGATGAATTGCCAGTCATAGCTCGTCGAGCGCAAGGTGAGTTTCAACACTCCAAAAGTGCGCCCTTCCCGCTCCTCGCTCAGGGGGAAGATGTTGGTCAGGTCTCCCCCACTTTCGCCGCCCATCCCCGCGATGATGGTCCTGATGCCACGCACCGGGTCCGCCGTGCCGTCGGGCTTCATCGGCGCGATCCGCTCCCACACGTGGCGGTGACCGTTGAGCACCAGATCCGCGCCGGCCGCGTACAGGTCGTCCCAGAACCGCCGGGCGCTCGTGATGACCGCCCCGCCGCTTCCGGTGCCTCCAATGGACGAGTAGAGGGGGTGGTGGAAGTAGGCGAGCGTGCAGACGGTGGGATGGGCGGCGAGATCGGCTCGCAGCCACACATCCTGCGGTGACCCGGCATCGCTCGAGATGTTGCTGTTCAAGACGATGACGTGCCAGGCGCCGAGATCGAAGCTGTAGTAGCCCAGCCCCGCAGGCCCTGCGGCGGCCCCGAAATACGCGAAGTATGGAGCAGCATTAGAACTGTTGTACTCGTGATTCCCGGCCGCTGGGTGCGTGCGTGATTTGAACGCCCCCCAGCTCGGATTGTAGCAGTTCGCGAAGTCCTTCGTCGAGCCGTTGGGATAGGCGTTGTCGCCGAGCGCGAAGACCGGCACCCCCGGCATCGCGTTGATCAGGGCCGCCGTGGCCTCGTCGTCCGAGCTGCCGCAGTCGGCGATGTCGCCAGCGCCCACGAAGGTCACCGAGGACCCCGGCGCCAGGACGGTGACCGCCGCGGTTTGCGTGATCGCCACTCCCGCAACCGTGGCGGAGACGGTCTTGGTTCCCGTAGTGGAAGCGGCTAGGGCCCCGGTCGCGAGTCCGGTCGCGTCGGTCGGTGCCGAGGGCTGCGTGAGCGTAATCCCGCCTCCGCTCGCCACGAGCGTGACGACCGCGCCGCTGACGGGGTTCCCGAAGGCATCCCTGGCGGTCACGATGATCGTCGAGGCCCCGCTGCCCGCTTCGATCGACGCCGGATTAGGACTGACCGTGGTCTGGGACGCCGACACCGGCCCGGCCACGACGGTGAGGGTCGGCTTCTGCGAGATGAGCACCCCGCTCGCAATCGCGCTGATCGTCTTCTGTCCGGCCCCGGTCGAGGAGAAGGTGCCCGTCGTCACCCCGCTCCCGTTCGTCGGCAGCCCCGGTTGGACGATCGCGTTGCCGCTGCCCGTCGCACTGAGTGTCACCGTCGCGCCGGCGACGGGGTTCCCGCCCGCATCGCGAGCTGTCACCGTGACCGCCGCCGTGCCTCCACCGGCGGTCAGTGACACGGGGCTGACCACGACGCCGGACTGTGAGGTGGAGACGATGCCGGCGGAGATGTTGAACGAGGCAGAGAGGGCCCCCGGGAGCCCAGGCGAGGCGGCCGTGAGGGTGTAGCCCGTCCCCGCTTTGCTGATGCTCAGCGATGGGAAGGTCGCGACGCCCGACACCGCCGCCAACGGGCCGCCGCCCGACAGCGTAGCTCCACCCGGGTTGCTGCCGAATCCCAGCGTCACGTTCGCGATGGAGCCGGATTGGCGGTTGCCGAACTGATCCCGGATCTCGACTTGAACCGGCGGTGTCATCACGATGCCGACGGTCGTACCCGATGGCTGGGTCACGAAGGCCATCGCGCTGGCCGGACCGGGCAC
>JBGPIW010000029.1:0-13113 GCA_041485045.1 Gemmatimonadota bacterium
ACCGACACGGCGGCGCCGAGCGGCCAGTTGTAGGCCACGCCGAACAGGCTGACCACGACGTTGGAGACCATGAGCGCGCTGTCGTTGCCGCCCAGCAGCTGCGGGGCGATGAAGTCGCCCATGCTGAGCACGAAGGCGAAGGTGCTGCCGGCGAGCACGCCGGGGAGTGAGAGCGGCAGGATCACGTGGACGAAGGTCTGGAACCGGCCGGCGTAGAGGTCCTGCGAGGCTTCCTTCAAGCTTGGCGGGATCGCCTCGAGCACCGCGTAAATCGGCATCAGGGTGAATGGCGTGTAGATGTGGGTCAGCGCGATGATCACCGCCCACTTGCTGTAGAGCAGGAACTGGAGCGGCTCGTGGATCAGCCCGAGCTGGGCGAGCAGCCCGTTCAGGATGCCCTCCTGTCCCAGAATGATCTTCCAGGCATAGGCCCGCACCAGATAACTCACCCACAGCGGGATGATCACCGCCATGTACATCAGGTTCTTGTAGCGCCGGACCTTGAAGGCGAGGAGGTAGGCGAGCGGGAAAGCGAGCACCAGCGAGAGCAGTGTGACCGAGAGCGCGATGCGGGCCGAAAAGAGGATCGTCGCCGGATAGACGTTGGTCGTGAACAAGCGACGGTAGGACGCCAGCGTCCACTGATGCACGATGACCTGGTGTTCGTCGAGCCGCCAGAACGAATGGATCAAGAGCAGCAGGTAAGGCAGGAACAAGAACACCGTCACCCATCCCACCGGGAGCGCGGCGGCGAGCGCGGTGCGCGCGCGCGGCCGGGCACGCAGCCGGTCGAGCCAGGTGAGGCGCGAGTCCGGGGCGGGGAGGGACCGGGCGGTCATCCGGTCAGGCGACGAGGCAGACGCCGCGATCGGCCGGCCAGGCGACGCGCGCGTGCGCACCGGCGGCGCGCGCCGTGCCGGTGGGCGCGAGGTGCAATACCAGCGCGCTGCCGCCCGGCAGGCGCAGCCGCAGCCGGGTGAGCGACCCCGCGTAGATGCCCTCTTCGACCGTGCCCTCGAGCGAATTGTGCCCGGCAGGCGGCGTTGCGTCGACCATTGTCATGACTTCGGGTCGCACCGAGAGCCACACCTCCTGCCCCGGGGCGACGGAGCCAGCCGGGGCGGGGACCTCGAGCGCCTGGCCCTCGATCTCGAGCGTGAGCCGGCCGGGGACGGCCGCACGCACGCGGGCCGCGAGCAGATTCGTCTCCCCGATGAAGTCGGCGGCGTAGCGGGTGGCCGGTCGCTCGTAGATCTCGCGCGGCGTCCCGAGCTGCTCGATCTTCCCGGCGCGCATCAGCGCGATCCGGTCCGACATGGTGAGCGCTTCTTCCTGGTCGTGGGTCACGTACAGGAACGTGATCCCGACCTGGGTCTGCAGGTGTTTCAGCTCGAGCTGCATTTCCTTGCGCAGCTTCAAGTCGAGGGCGCCGAGCGGCTCGTCGAGCAGCAGCACCTTGGGCCGGTTCACGAGCGCGCGGGCGAGGGCAACGCGTTGTTGTTGGCCGCCGGAGAGCTGGCGCGGCGCCCGGCTCTCCAGCGCCTCGAGGTGCACCATGGCGAGCGCGGCATCCACGCGCTCGACGATCTCCGGTTTCGCGATACCCCGCATACGGAGGCCGTACGCGACGTTGTCGCGCACGCTCATGTGGGGAAACAGGGCGTAGTTCTGAAACACGGTATTGACGTGGCGCTTGTACGGCGGCAGGGCGTGGATCGATTGTCCGTCCATCCAGATCTCGCCGGTCGTAGGCTGCTCGAAGCCGGCGATCATGCGCAGCGTCGTCGTCTTGCCGGAGCCCGACGCGCCGAGCAGCGTGAGAAACTCGCCGCCCGCGATCGCGAGCGACAGGTCGTCCACCGCCACGAAGTCGCCAAATCGCTTCGTGACGGTACGCAGCTCGACGAGTGGGGGGGTCACCGGAGGCAGGAAGCCGGGCATGGGATGTGGAGAAGGGAATCGCGGGAGGTGACGGCCCTCGCCACGTGCCACATCCCACATCCCACGCCGTTGCGGACTCCGCTACTTACCAGCCTTCACCTGATTCCAGATCTCGACGTACTTGTCCTGAATCGGACTCCACTGCCAGAAGTTCACCCGCGTTCCGTAGTCGGCGATATCTCGCTGTGTCTCGACCTGGGCCGGGCTCATGTAGGTCTTGGCCGCCGGGTTGGCCACGATGTAGTTGGTCACATCCGCCATCAGCTTCTGGGTGAACGGTTGCGCCGCGTATTCGAGCCACGCGTAGGCCGCGTTCAAGTTCTTGGCGCCGGTGGTCAGGACCCAGTGATCGGCCCACGCCGTGGTCCCTTCCTGCGGGATCACCTCGCCGGCCGGGTAATGCGCCTGGCGCAGCTGCGCGGTCATGAGCGGCCAGCCCTCGCCCATCACGACTTCACCACCCTGGAACAGCTGGGTCATGTCCCCGGCGGTCGCCCAGTATTTCCGGATCTGTGGCCGCAGCTCCAGCGCCTTGGCGTGAACGCGGGCCAGCTCCGCGTCGCTCAGGTTGTAGATATGACTGCGGTCGTTGGGGTCATCCATGCCGAGCAGCTGCGCGATCATCCACAGGGTCGCCTTATCGTCCTGGACGGTCACACGGCCGCGGTACTTGCGGTCGAACAGCACGTTCCAGGACGTCGGCGCCGGGGTGACCTTGGAGGTGTCGAAGACCAGAGGGTTGGGGCCGAACGCCCAGGGCAGGCCGTACGTCGTGTCGCCCTTCTTCGCCATGGAGAGGGCGCGGAAGCTGGCCATGAGATCGCCGTAGCTCGGAATCCGCGTGAGATCGAGCGGCTGAGCCAGTCCGGCCTGGATGATCTGGGTGACGGCGTCGCTCGACGGCGAGACGAGATCGATCGTCCCCGCGCCGCCGGCGTGCAGTTTCGCGACCAGCTCGTCGCTCGACCCCATGTAGGTCGAGTTGAGCTTCACGCCGCATTGATCCTCAAACGGTTTGGCGAAGAGCGTGTCGGTGTACCCTTCCCACACCATGAAGTTGAGCTCGCCGCCGATCGGCTGCGGGCACAGCTTGGCGAGGAAAGTCTTCGCGTCCGCCAGGGCGTCACCGGTTGGCGTGATGACGATCTTCGTTGCCGCCCCACCCGCGGCCCCGCCTTCCTTGCCCTTGCAGCCCGCGGCGAATGGCAACGCACAAGCCGCTCCGAGCGCGACGAACCTGCGCCAGCGTCCACCCACCATGGCCGTGCCTCCTCATAAGGACCGTGAATTGCGGGAGTCGCGGAATATGGTACACGAGGGTCGGGCTTTCGCAATGCCGCTTGGCGGCTAGCTTCTCCCGGCGATGGGCGCCATCAGGCTGGTCACCGAGATCCCGGGCCCCGGCAGCCGGTCGCTGATAGCGCGCCGGCAGCAGGCCGTGCCGCGTGGTGTGCCGCTCACGGCGCCGATCGCCATCGCCACGGGGGAAAACGCCCTCGTGACCGACGTGGACGGTAACCGCCTGATCGATTTTGCCGGTGGCATCGGGACGCTCAACACCGGGCACCGCAACCCGGTGGTGGTGGCGGCCGCCCACGCCCAGCTCGACCGGCTGATCCACACCTGTTTCCAGGTGACCGCCTACGAGCCCTACGTCGTCGCCGCCGAGCGGCTCAACGCGCTCGCGCCCGGGACCTTCCCCAAGAAGACGATGTTCGTCAACTCCGGGGTCGAAGCCGTTGAAAACGCCGTCAAGATCGCCCGCTACCACACCAAGCGAGACGCGGTGCTGTGCTTCGAGCATGCGTTTCACGGCCGTACCCTGCTCGGCATGACGCTGACGTCCAAGGTGATGCCCTACAAGAAGGGGTTCGGTCCGTTCGCGCCCGAGGTGTACCGCCTCCCCTATCCCTACTGCTACCGCTGCGAATCTGGCGGCTCCACCCAGTGCTGTCGGGCCTCGCGGAAGTCCTTCGAGATGCTGGTTGCGTCGCACGTGGATCCGGAGTCGGTCGCCGCGGTGGTGATCGAGCTGCAGCTCGGCGAAGGCGGATTCGTTCCCGCGCCACCCGAGTTCGTCGCCATGCTCGCCGCCTTCTGCAGCGACCACGGCATCGTGCTGGTCGACGACGAGATCCAGACCGGCTTCGGCCGCACCGGACGGATGTTCGCTGCCCAACACTACGATCTCGCGCCCGACCTCATCACCACCGCGAAGTCGCTCGCGGGCGGACTGCCGCTCGGCGCGGTCACCGGCCGGGCCGAGATCATGGATGCCGCCCACGTCGGGGGACTGGGCGGGACCTTCGCCGGCAATCCGGTGGCCCTGGCCGCGGCCAATGCCGTGCTCGAGCTGCTGGTCGCCGACCAGATACCGGCACGGGCCGAGCGGCTGGGTGGACGGCTGCGGGACCGGCTATCGGCGCTCGCGGCCCGGGTGCCGGCGATCGGGGACGTCCGCGGCCTCGGAGCGATGCTGGCGCTGGAGCTCGTGTCGGACCGGATCACCAAGGAGCCGGCCAAAGAGCTCGCCACCAAGCTGCAGGCCGAAGCCCTGCGGCACGGCCTGCTGCTGCTCACCGCGGGCAGCTACGGGAACGTGATCCGGATTCTCGTGCCGCTCACGGTGGAGGATGCGGTGCTCGATGAGGGCATGGACGTGCTCGCCGCCGCCCTCATGGCCGTGACGCGCTAGCTATCTTCGCGACATGGCCCAGCACAAGCTCACCCCGCTCCAAGCGCAGCGTATCGAGCTGATCGAGGGCTTTCAGAAGTCGCTGGCCCATATCAAGCGGCTCGTTGAAGACCTGGATTCCAACCGTGCCGCCCGCACCCAGGTACTTCAGGACATCGGCACGCGGATAGCGCGCGAGTTCTCCCAGATGCGCGCCCGCGCGGTTGCTTCGAACATCGGCACGGTGGCGGACGTCGCCGGTCAGCTCTCGATCGTCGCCAACCGCTCGTCGGGATTGCTGATGAAGATCCGGGCGCTGCACGATGGCGTCTCGAGCTTGAACTTTCAGCTCGACCGCGCGCTCACCCAGGCACAGACCCCCGAGAAAAAGCAGCCCTCCGGAACGGAGCCCCCGCCCGCAACGTGACGACGGCGGCACGACCTCCGGCGATCCACTGCGCCGGCCTGGTGAAGCGCTACGGCGACGTCATCGCCGTCGCCGGACTCGACCTCACGGTGCCGGCCGGGGAATGCTTCGGCCTCCTCGGGCCCAATGGCGCCGGGAAAACCACCACCGTCGAGATCCTCGAGGGGCTCACACCGGCCGACGCCGGGGTCGTGGAGGTGTTGGGTCGGGTCTGGAGCGGCGGCGGCGCCGACCGGGCGCTGCGCGAGCGGCTGGGGATTCAGCTCCAGGAGACGAAGCTCCCCGAGAAGCTCTCCGTGGAAGAGACGATCAGGTTGTTCGCGAGCTTTTATCCTCGGGCGCACACAGTGGATGAAGTGCTGGACGTCGTGGGACTCGGGGAGAAGCGGCGCGCGTGGTACGGCAAGCTGTCCGGGGGACAGAAGCAGCGGCTGGCGGTGGCGTGCGCGCTGGTCAACCGTCCCGAGCTGCTGTTCCTGGACGAGCCCACCACCGGCCTCGACCCGCAATCGCGGCGCCAGCTCTGGGACGTGGTGGCGGCGTTCCGTGATGGCGGGCACACGGTCTTGTTGACGACGCATTACATGGAAGAGGCGGAGCGGCTGTGCGACCGCGTCGCGATCCTCGACCACGGCCGGGTGATCGCGCTGGGTACCCCGCGCGAGCTCATCGCCGGCCTGGGAGCCGAGCACGTCGTGGAGTTCAGCCTCACCGGGGCCGAGCCAGGGGCGACCTGGGAGGCCGACCTGCACGCGCTGCCGGGCGTTCGCGCCGTCCGGTCGACGGATGGCGTGGTGTCGCTCACGGTCGCCGAGCTGCATCACTCGCTGCCGGCGCTGATGGCGCTGCTGGAACGGCGCGGCCAGGCGCTGGCGTCCCTCACGACGCACCATGCATCACTCGAAGACGTGTTCGTGTCGCTCACCGGGCGTCGCATCCGCGATGACTGACCGGCCGCTGGTGCAGCTCACCCTCGCCTGGATGCGGGGTTTCTACCGGGAGCCCGAGGCGCTGTTCTGGGTGTTCGGGTTTCCCATCGTCCTCGCGTTCGCGCTGGGTATCGCCTTCAAGAATCGCGGCCCCGGCGAGCTGCGGGTCGGCGTGGCCCGCGGAGTGGGGGACAGCGCCACGGCGCGCACCCTGGAGGCCGCGCCCGGCCTGACGGCCGTGGTGCTGGACAGCGCGGACGCGCGGCAGGCGCTGCGCACCGGTCGGGTCGCCCTGGTCGTCGCGCCGGGTGCGTCGCTCGTGTACCACTACGATTCCACGCGCACCGAGAGCCGTCTCGCCCGCTTGGAGGTGGATGATGCGCTGCAGCGCGATCGGGGCCGGACCGATCCCGTCCTGGTCCGCGACGATCGCGCGACGGAGCCCGGGTCACGCTACATCGATTTCCTCATCCCCGGCCTCCTGGGGATGAATCTGATGGGCAGCGGGTTGTGGGGGGTGGGGTTCTCGGTGGTGCAGGCGCGGACGAAAGGCCTGCTCAAGCGCTTCGTCGCGACGCCGATGCGCAAGGGCGATTACCTGCTCTCCTACATGCTGTCGCGTCTCGTCTTCCTGTTGATCGAGGTCGCGGCCCTCATCGGGTTCGGATGGGTGGTGTTCGACGTCGGGGTGCGGGGAACGTTGACCGCGCTCGGGGTGGTGACCCTGGTGGGAGCGTTTTCCTTCGCGGGACTCGGCCTCCTCGTCGCGAGCCGGGCCAAGACTGTCGAGGCCGTCTCCGGCCTCATGAATCTCGTGATGTTGCCGATGTGGATCCTCTCCGGAACGTTCTTCTCCTACGCCCGCTTTCCCGATGCGATGCAACCGTTCGTCAAAGTGCTGCCGCTCACCGGACTGAACGACGCATTGCGGGGTGTGATGATCGACGGCGCGGCACTCACGCAGCTGGCGGTTCCGCTCGGGGTCGTCGCCGCGTGGGGGGCGCTGAGCTTCGTGGTCGCGGTGCGGATCTTTCGCTGGCGCTAGCGATCAGCTCACCCGCAACAGCGCCAGCATCTTCTTCAGGACGCCGCCCGTCACCAAGTCGAGCGCTTCGCGAAACGCCACGGCATTGGAGTACCGTTCGGCGGGTTCGCTGCGCACCGCCCGCTGCAGCACATCCTCGATCTCCCGCGACACATCGGCGCGCGCCTCGCGCAACGACGGCAGGGCGTCGGTCGTCTGCTTGGCGAGAATGGCCTCGGGCGTGGGGCCCTCGAACGGCGGACGCCCCAGCAGGGTGAAATACGCGACGGCGCCGAGCGAGTAGAGATCAGTCCGCGGGTCCACCCGCTCCCCCAAGAGCTGCTCGGGCGCGGCGAACTGGGGTGTGCCGCTGCGTGACGTGGCACCGCCGAACCGGTCGCCGCGCAGCGCCAGCGCCAGCCCGAAATCCGTGATCCGCAGCAGGCCAGTCGGCTCGAGCAGCATGTTCTCCGGTTTGATGTCGCGATGTACCAGACCCATCGCATGCGCGTGGTCGAGCGCACTGAGGGCCTCGAACAGCACCCGGATGGTCTTCTGGGGGGGGAACGGCCCGTCCTTTTTCACGATCTGCGCGAGGTTGGCCCCGGGCACGAGCTCCATGACGTACCACTGCAGGCCGGCTCGGCTCTGGATGTCGTAGATGCTGACGATGTTGGGATGCCGCAGCCGGGCGGCGAGCTGCGCTTCGCGGCGGAAGCGCTCCATCACACCGGGGTCGGCGGTGAGCGCGGGATGCAGCACCTTGATCGCCACTTCCCGCTCGAGCCCGAGGTCGCGTACCCGATACACACGGCCGAAGCCGCCCGTCCCGATCTCCTCCAGCAGCTCGTAGTCGTCTCCGAACGCCCGGCGCAGACGGCGCTCGAACCCTTTCTCAGTCGTGGACGGGGTTGCGGCCGGCTCGTGAAAGACACCTGCATCGACCACGAAGTCCTCCAACATCTCGGTGGCCGTGAAGTAGCGCTCCCGCGGCACCGGACGCAGCGCGCGCAACAGGACGCGCTCCACCGCCGCGGGGATCGCGGGGCGCAACGTGCGTGGCGGCACCAGGGCGCCGGGCGCCGGGTCCGGCTCCCGGCCGGTGAGCGTGTAATAGACGATTGCCGCGCTGGCATACACATCGCTCGCCGGGTCGCCCGGCTCCCCGGCGCGGACTTCGGGTGCGGCGAACGGCGTCGCCTGCGCGGGATCGTCGCTGGGCACGTGGGTGAGGCACCAGTTCGAATAGCGCAGGTCGGTGATGACCCCGCGTCCCGACAGCTCCAGAATCAAGGTGGTCGGGACGATGCGCCGGATGATGATGCCGCGCGCATGCGCGTGCTCGAGGGCGCCCAGCAGATCACGCACCACCGACATCACGCTCGGGATCGGCCTCGGGCCCCGGCGCATCGCCTCGGCCAGACTCTCGCCGTCGATCCAATTGGTGGTCCGGTAGGCGAACGGCCCGACCTCCCCGGCGGCATACACGTGTCGCACCGCCGGATGGTTGAGCGCGGCCAGTGTTTCGCTCTCCCGTAGAAACCAGGCGCGACCGGGGGAGTCCGGAATGAGGTGTACCCGCAGCGCCACGCTGCGTTTGAGGCGGCGATCCCAGGCCCGGTACAGGGCCCGTTCGCGTGATAACTCCACCAGGTGGTCGAGTCGGAAGTCCGGCTCGAGCGCGGGCGTGATGCCGGCCAGCAGATCGACGGGCGGAGTGTCCGGGGGGGGCGTCACGATTGACGAATCTAACGCGCCTTCCCTTTCAGGGGTGCGCGGAAGGCGGTAACGGGACCGTCACCACACCCCATCCTTGCGTGCCGGTGCGCGCGTAACGGGCGTCACGCAACGTGACCGTCACACCGCGTGGGCCCGAATCGACCTCGACTGCCAGGAAGCGCGCAAATCCGGCGAGCGCCCGTCCGGCAAAGGTCTCTTGCAACGCCCGTAACACTCTCGGGTCGTCGAGGTGACGGGGCAGCGCCCACCCCTGGCCGGCAACCGTGTCGCGCGACGCGTACATCGGCTCCCACTCGAACGGCGTACCCACGCGGGTCAACGCCGCCCAGGCGGCCGAGGCGCCGAATCGCGCCACCGCGCTCCGGTGCACCGCGCGTTTCGCGGACACACTCGCCAGGGCTTGGGCTCCGGCGTAGGCCACGAGCACAACGAGCGAGAGTGCGGCGACGCGGCGGCGCGCCACCACCCCGAACCAGTGCCGGACCCACCCCACCGCTCCGATCGTCACCATGGCGGGGCACAATAACCGCAGCCACGAGGCGGCCGAGTCGACCAGCAGGGCTCCCAAGAGAACCAGCGCCGCAACCAGGATGCAGGGCACGAGGTCGCGCCAGTGCCGCTCGGCTCCCCACGCGAGCCCTACCAGGGGGATCAGCCAGAACATCGGGTCCGCGATCGCCACCCAGTCGGCGTAGTACCACCGGGCGCTCCACGGGAGCAACGGCCGCAATCCGTAGGACCCCTGCCAGTCCATGTAGAGATGACTGGCCACGGCGACCGCGACCAACGCGGTCAGGACACCGAGTGGCACGGGTCGGACACCCCAGCGGCGCCGCAGCAGCGTGAACAGCCCCCAAAGCGTGCTCGTGAGTGCCACCGTCTCGACGGCGGCACCGAGTAAGGAGTGGGTGATGCCGCGGTGCCACACGTAGTAGGCGAGGCCGCCGCGATCAGGTCGGAATCCGATCAGCGGCTCGGTCCAGTCGGGCGCGTTGGCGACGACGGCTCCAATCCAGCCGGCGGCCGGCACGCGCTTGCCGGCGACCGCGCGCCCCAGGGCGGCTCCGACGAGCGTATGCGCGAGGTTGTCCACGGGTTGCCGAAGATAGTGTTTTCACACTAGCCACGGCGGAGCGGGGGTGTAGGTTAGGCGGCGTGTCGACCTCCGTGCCCCATACCCGTCAAGAGCGGCGCCGCCATCCGGAGCGCCGTGCCCTGATGGATCGGCGCTCGGGAGTCGATCGGCGTGGCCGGGCCGAACGTCGCCAGGCGACCCATGCGGTCCTTGTGGAGCGCCGTGACGGTGTGGATCGCCGCTCGGGCGTGGATCGGCGCGATGATCCGCGTCGCATGCCGGGCGAGCGCCGAGAAGAGCCGCCCGACCTGCCTTCCTGAGCCTTGCCGTTGCCGCAATGCCGCAGATCAAGATCCAGCTGATGGCGACCGGTCGCACCCTCGAGCTGCACGACGCCGTCGTGCAGCTCGGGCGGGATGCGTCCGCGACGATCCCCTTCACCGGCGAGGACGCCCGGGTCGTATCCACGCGCCACGCCGAGCTGCGCCAGACGGGCGAAGGGTGGCGCTTGGTGGACCTCGGCAGTCGCAACGGCACGTATCTGAACGGGCGCCGCGTCGAGGGCGACGCCCCGCTCGGCGTGGGGGATGAGTTCCGCCTGGGAGAAACCGGACCGCGCCTGAAGGTGCTGGCGCTCGGTGGAATGATCTCCGAGGCCACGCTGGCGGAGTTCGCCCCGCCGGTCGCGGTACCACCGCCCGCGCCGGGACCGGGGCTGCGCCCCCCCGAGGCCCGCCCCTACGGCATCACGCTGATCGCGACCGCGACGGGGCGGCGATTCGAAGCGCAGGGAACCCGCATTCGCATCGGGCGCGGCAAGGAATGCGAGGTCCGGGCGGTCGAGGGCAGCGAAGGGATCGTATCGCGGGTGCACGCGGAGCTGAGCGTCGGGCCCAGCGGGGGACTGTCGTTACGGGACGTTGGCAGTAAGAACGGCACCTTTCTCAACGGCGACCGGATCCAGGAGGCGATGCCGGTGCGGATCGGCGACCGGATTACCCTCGGGCCGGGCGGTCCCATCCTGGTCGTGGAGGGAATCGGCACCGGTCCCATGAAGGCCGCGGTGCGTCCCCCGGTGGTGCAGGGGATGGGGCATAACACCGTGATGGGGCTCATCAACAACGCCCTCTCCCAAGCGCGCGAGGAGCGCCGCCGGGGCGGCCGGGGATCCACCGCGTTCTTTAAAGCGGTCGCGGATGAGGTGGGGAAGGACTCGCGGCGCAAATTTCGCTGGCTCGCCGGCTTGATCACCGTCGTCGTGCTGCTGCTCGCGGGCGGCGTCTATGGGGTGTACTGGCTGTTGTCCCAACAGGTCGAGCAGACCGAGGTCGAGCGGCGCTCGGCGGCGGATTCCGCCCGCGAGGCCGCCACCCACCTGCGGCAGGCACTCGATTCCGCCCGGGCCGAGGCGGCGCCGGCGGCCACGGTGGACAGTCTCCGCACGCAGCTCGAATCGGCTCAGGCGCGCACCAACGAGTTGCGTGATGCCCTCACGCGGGCGCAGAGCGCGCTCGGCCAACAGCTGTCGGCCGGGGAGTCGCAGCGCCAGGCGTCGCAGCGCGATCTCGATCGGCTGCGCGACCAGCTGACGCAGGCCCAAAAGAGCGCTCCCTCGTCGGGAACGATCGACAGCCTGCGGCGCCAGATGGCCGCGACGGAGGCCCAATCGGCCAGCCTGGACGCCCGCATGCGGGCGATCCGCGGCACGGACTTCGCGGCCATCGCCCAGCAGAATCAAGCGGCCGTGGGGCTCATCACCGTGCGGTTCGGGAAGGATCTGTACAACGGTACTGGATTCGTCATTACCGCCGACGGTTACATGCTCACCAACTGGCACGTCGTGACGGACAGCGGCTACACCCAGCCGGACACGACCTGGGTGACCATGGCGGACCAGTCGGTGACGCGGTATGCCGACGTCGTGGCCAGCTCGCAGGATCGCGACATCGCCATCATCAAAATCAGGGGATACCAGGGTCCATATCTGACCAGCATCGATTGGGGCGGCACGAAATCGCGTCAGGGAGAGCCCGCGGCGCTCATCGGATATCCGGCGGGAGCCGGATTCGCCCGGCTCCGATCGGCGGTGGTCCGTACGTCCATGACGGCCGGGATCATCTCCCGGGTGACTGAGGACGTGATCCAGTTCGATGGCATGACCGTCGGAGGCTCCTCGGGGAGCCCCGTCTTCAACTCAAACGGCGAGGTGATTTCGATCCACCGCGCCGGCCTTCCTCAAGCCCCCGGGTTTGCCCTGTCCGTCCCGATCCGTCACGCTGTCTCGCTCATGCCCCTGGCTCTGAGGCAGCGGCTCGGGATCCCCTGAGCGCGCCGTTCTATCCGGGACCAGTGTTGCAGACTGGTCGTTTCCCGGCATAATGCCATAATCAATAAAACACCTAAAACAAGCAACACAAATGGCGATGTGATCAGTGGCTTGATAGTGTACCGATTCGGCTGCCACATCGGAAGTTGTTTCCATATTGTAGTTTATGTTACCTCACACTATCTTTTCCCCGGCCATAACTGTCAAAAAAGACTACAGTCTGTAGGGGTAGTCCTACAGTAGGGCACAGCCCTTGCCCTGCCAGGGCGGCGGAACCTTCCAGACCTTCATTTAAACAGGAGCATGAGGACGATGAACAAGGTATTGCAGCCGTCCATGGCCTTGATCGCGTTGGTTGTTGGGATCGCGACGACCGCCGTGGCGCAATCCAATTCCGCCAGCATCACCGCGACGGCCGTAGTTCAGCAGCCGGTCAACGTGGTCGGTGCGGCCAACCTGGCCTTCGGGAACGTCTTCCCGGGGGTGAACGCGACGGTTCCCTTGACGGGCGCCGGAGCCGGCCGTTTTGACGTGACCGGTCAGGCCAGCGCTCCAGTGAACCTGGCGTTCACGGCGCTGCCCACCAATCTGGTCCTGTTGTCCAACAACCTGCCGGTCAGCTTCACCGCCGGTTACAACGGGACGAACTCGGCCGCGGGTGCGACGTCCTTTGCCCCGGGCAGCGGCGCAGCGACGAGCCTCTCGGGCACCGGCGCGCTGTTCGTCTTCCTGGGTGGTACGGTGACCCCGGCCGTCAACCAGGTCGCGGGCACGTACACCGGCACCATTACCCTGCAGGTCACTTACTAGACTGATCGGGGATTCTCTCCGATGTGGAGCCGCACGGGCTCAGCGCTGGCAGGGGTCGATTCGGGCCTCTGCCGGCGCGCGCTTCCATGGGCTGCCGGACGATTCACCCTCTGTCTCTCCCTGCTGGGGATCCTGGGCGTTCCGTTGGCGGCCCAACGGCCGTTGAC
>JBGPIW010000030.1:0-13108 GCA_041485045.1 Gemmatimonadota bacterium
GCCGCGAAGCCCCCGGTCCACTGCACCTCGAGGCGCACTTCCTGGCCGCCCAGGCCGCGGTTCGCCGCGAGGGTGTAGGTGCAGCCGCCCTGATCGGCGTCGGGCGTGGGGTCGCTCGCAAGTTTGCCGATGATGGCTTCGACGTCGCCGCGGGCGACGAGCGTACACGGGTCCCGTGGCGTGACGAGGGGACCCGGCGCCGTGCGAGCCGCGGCCGCGCCGTCGTAGGGGAGCGGTGACCCGATCCGGTCCAGCGCGAGGTCGGCGAGCCGCGCCGCGCCGGGGAGTCCCGCCCGGCTGCCCATGTAGTCCATGTCCACCATGGCGTCGCCTTTGCGGGCCATGAGGTGGCCCGGTATGAGGTGGACCTCGTCCCAGCGCCCCCGGACGCCCCCGAGCTGTGCACTGTCGGAGCCGAACACCGGGCTCGCGATCTGCGCCCCGAGGCCGATCGCCCGCATGCCGATCAATGCGCCCTCGAAGCTGACTTCCATGCTGAGGTGGCGGCCGGTCTGCGTTTCGTAGCGGCAGGTGCTGCCCCCCGGCGCGGGCGCCCCACTGCCGTCCGTGCGATAGGGTTCGTGCCGCAACGCGCCGAGGACCTGCTCGGCCTCGCCCCGGCTCAGGAGGGTGCAGGGGTCACCCCCACTCGAGCCCCCGGCTCGGGCGGCGCCCGCGCGCTGCAACGAGTCGACCATGCGTGCGAAGCGTGCTTGCTGGTCGCGCATGCAACCAGTGAGACCCAACAGAACCAGGAGGCTCAGGCGGAGAGTGGGTCGCATGATGGGGCTCCCTCGCTGGTGGCGTCGCACACGCTCGGACATTTCACGGCACTCGCCCACACACGGTCTTGGCGAGCCGCTGCTCGGCGTCGGGGTTCGGCTTGTCCCCGGTCGTGATCTGAAGCTCGATTTGCCAGGGGCCTTTGGCCGAGATCAAGGTCGTGTTCGTGGGGGTGATCACGACGACGAAGGCCACATCGCACACGCCGAGCAGGGGACTCACGGCGCGGCCGAACCGCTGCTGGCTCTGCTGACGGGAAAGGACCGCGCCTTTGGCATCACCGTTCGGGGCGGGAAGGATCGCGATCGCCACGCTGTTGCCTCTACCGCGCTGGTACACGCAGGTACTGATCTCGCTCGTGTTCGTAATGGCCACGTCTGGGCCTTGCGCGTACCCAGCGCCGAGCACGGCGGTGACATCCGCGAGTGTGAGGAGTGTGCAAGCCTTGGGTGGCTGCGACGCGGCTACCGCGGCCGGCGTTGGTCCCAACCAGACAAGGGCGGCAACCAGAAAGGCGTTCGCCAAGGTAGTCCCCTCAGTCGACGGTGAATGCCAGGACTATGCCGCGGGTGCTGGGGCTCCTGGGTCAGTGGGCTTCGCCGAACGCCCGCTTGTACACAGCGGCGCCGTTGGTGCGCCAGAACCCCTGGCGCCACTGCTCGATCAGCAGGTCGCCGCGCCGCTGCTCGCTGGTGTCACCCCGGACGAGGCCGGCGAAATGGAGGTGCTGGCCGGCCATGTATTGCGTGCGGAATGGCGCGCGCATGGCCGGGTCCAGCCAGTCGAGAAAGGCGTCGCTCACCGAGTCGCCCGCCGCCAGTCCCTTGCGTGCGTGGGGCACGACGCCGGTGTCTCCCGCTGGGAGCGTGGCCGCGGCCTGGAGCTCCGTGAAGGCTTGCGTGAGGCGATCGCGATCGGCGGAGAAACTGGCGGCGGACCGGGAGCAGGCGCCGAGCGCGGCGGCCACAGCGACGAGAGCGACGAACCGCAGGCCATGCATGAAAGGATGCTCCCGGGCTGGAGTTTAGGGCTTTCGAACGCCTGCCTGAACGTTAATCCGATTCACTTCGGGGTACAGCACCCGGAAGGCCCTCAGGCTAGACACCCGATCGAAAATCAGAAAACGCAAAATGATAGGCATTCTGCTGCGCATCGTACGCCCCGTGGAACACTCGGGGGTATGGGCCGGCCATCCCAGGAATCACCGGTATTGGCAGGTCGAACGAGCGCTTCTCCAGCAGCATCGCGCGCGAGATCATCGGTTCGATGAAGATCGGTTTGCCATGGTAGTAGCCGATGACCATGCTGCCGCGGAACGTGGTCTGGCTTGCCAGCTCCGTGCTCAAGAGGGAGTGCATGCCCATCTGCGGGACGCACACGCCGACGAGCGTGCTGACGCCGGTCAGCTTGACCATCGGCGGCGGCAACGGCTCGTCCGGCAAAGCATACCCAGCCGCCAGCGCGGCGGGCTTCGTGACATCCGAGCAGTCGATGCTGGTCCGTTCGCTGGCTGGAATCGTGTAGAAATGGAAGTCGAAGTGCGGCGTCAGGTACGGCGTGGGGGGATGTCCCATAGCCTCCCAGAACATGGTGAACTCGGTGAGGCCGGTCTGCTGTTGGCTGGAATCCGGCAGCTGCAGCACCGCGGCCGGGACCGGAGGCCAGACCATCTGCTCCTCGCTCGGGGTGTTTTCGACGGCCGCCACGGGCAGCATCACGCCGACCTCGACCACGGACTTCCCCTGCAGCGTCGCCCAGGAGCAGATGTGTGCCTGGTAGGCATCGGCGCAGTCGCCGTTCACCTGGACGGCCTGCTGGTGTGTGGCACAGGCAGCCAGGGTGAGGACGACGACAGCCGGGACGCTCTGGGGTAGATGCAGCATGATCACGCTCCCTGGGACGGGGTGGGGACGAGCTGAAGGTACACGGTCATTCGAACGGCTGGGCGAATGTAATCCGGTTCCCTTCGAAATCCAGCACGCGAAAATCACGCAGGCCCCATGGGTGGCTCACCGGCTCACCCTGCACGTTGGCGCCCCGGGCCGCCAGCTCGGCGTACAGCGCATCGGCGTCTCGCACGTAGGCCTCGCACGATCCGATGCCCGTATGCTTGTCCGTGCGGGCGATCAGCACGATCGTCACGTCGTCGCGTTCCATCACCCCCAGGTCGTGCTGGACGTAATTGATCCGGAAGCCGAGCACCTGCTGGTAGTACGCCACGCCGGCGGCGACGTCGCTGAGCGGCAGCTCGGGCAGCATCTGGTGGAGCTGCCGTAGAGGATCCTTCCCCTGTTCGGGCTCCTGGAACGATTGGCCGAACCACAGCGTGTGCCCGTCGGGGTCGTGGATCTGAAACACCCGCATCTTGATCCAGTTGACCTTCTCGAGCTCCGAGGGCTTCCCGCCACGCGCCATCGCGGCATCGTGGAGGCCGGCGACGTCTCTGGTCTCGAAGAAAAGAATCGCCGCCCCGCGTGGCCGCAGCTGCCCGGTGCTGTCGCCGGCGCTCTCGGCGGTGACGAACTCGATTCGTGCCGGGCCAGACTCGACCGCATGCTCCCGCGCATGAAACCCGAGCACGTCGGTGTAGAACGCGGTGCTGCGGTCGACGTCGGCGACGCTGAGGAAGCGGCTGACCGGAGCGACGATCTTCGGGGGCGTCGTCATGAGGGGTACTCCACGCGAACGGTCGGAGAAAAGACGGTCATGCCGGCGCGCGTCACATTGGGTGAGCCGCTCACCGAGATGTTCCGGAGGCGTGGCAGGCGGGCCAGAGCGGCGATGCCGGCGTCGGTGATACCGGCCGTTTCCCAGAACTCGAGTCTCTCCAGGGTTCGCATGCGGCCGAGGATCTCGAGGCTCGTGTCGGTGATCTTGGTCTTGCCGGCGTAGTAGGTCTTGAGCGGCAGCCCCGCGATGTGTCCGGTCGCCACGTCACCGGTGTCGCGGCAATACATGCACCACAGGTTTTCCAGCCGGGTGCAGGCCCCGATGTGTCGAAACCCGTCGTCGGGCACGTCGATCGGCATGAGTTGCCGCAGGGCGGGGAAGCGGGGTAGCGCGGCGAGGGAGGCGTCATCCACGAGCCGGCAGCTCACGGCCAGGCCGCGGAGCGCGGGCATCGCCGCCAACCCCGCAAAGCCCCGGCCGTGGAGATTGGGGCACTCGCGTCCCCAGATGTACTCGATCGTCTGCGATCGACTCAGGGCGGCGAAGCCATCGTCGGTCGCGACGGTGCCCTGGCCCATGAGCATGCGAAGCCCCGGGAGTGCCGCGATGCTGCGCATGGCCGCATCGTCGCAGCGCTCGCCCTGGCATCCCAGGAAGATCAGGTTGGGCAGCGCGGCGAGCGCGGCAAGGCCGGCCCCCGTGAAGGCGGGGCTGTGCCAGAAGAAGCTCAACCCGAAGAGTCCGTCGAGCCCGGCGAGGTGGGCGAGCCCGGCGTCCGTGAACGGACCATCGAGCAAGAGATCGTTGGCTCCGGCGCTGACGCTCATCAGGTCGTTGGCAACCTCGGGTTGCTGCGGCTTCGTGAAGATGGAGTAGTCGTGCAGCAACGGAATGCCACGATCGGTGACCAGCTTGCCGGTATGCAACGTGTGCAGCCGGCGCTTGCCGCGCAGCGCATTGATGGCGCCGTCCCCCGTGGGCGTCCCCATCAGGTTGACGCTTTCGAGCTCGTCGCAGAAGGTGAGGTTGGCGACGCCGCCATCCGACACGCGCCGTGCCCAGCACATTTGAAACCGGCGGAGCGCTTTGAGGTGTCGAAGCACATCGAGCCCGCGATCGGTGTGCGGACTGTGCCAGCCGCCCAGCTCGAGCTCCACGAGCTGCGGCATCCGGGCCAGGTGCTGCAGGCCGTCATCGGTGACGTGCCGCGCCCCATCCATGCGAATGCTCGTGACGAAATCCAGATGCGACAGGCGCCCCAGCGCCCGATCCGTCATGGCGGGCGTCGCGATGCCCGTGATACGGCGGTCCTGCATCACGTCGATGATCGCGTCCCAATCGCGCTCGGTGAGAGGTGGGCGTGGCTCGATGGTGTTGTGCTCGGCGTCGATCCGGTAATAGGGGGGCGGGGTTGTGGGACCGGCGGCGGGTCCTCCCGGGGGCTGCGTCAGACTCTCGAGCAGGGTGGCCCAGGTCTCAAAGCCGAAGTGCCGGGCGACCACCAGCCGCGTGTCGCCGAGCGTGGGCTCGGCGGCGCGGTCGTGCAGGGCGTTGATGCGATCGCGAATCCGCTCCAGGCGCTGGGCGTTGTTGTAGGAATCCCCGAAGTACGCGCCCAGACGTTCGAGAGCGGCGGCATCGCCGGCGTAGCCGGCCAGCATGTCGTTGGCCAACCGGTCGAACAGCTCGACACGCTCCGATGACTGCAGCGACTCGATGTGGTGGACCAGCGCCGGCCAGCTGTCGAAGCCGTACTCCCGCGCGAGGGCGTGCTGGGCGGCGGCGAGAGTGGCGTTGGGATCGGCGTCGCGGGCGGCTTTGAGGCGTTCCTTGGCTTGCTTACGAAGCTGCTCCAGCGATGGGCGCGCGGGCAGCCGGGGGGTAGGATCGGGCATACGATCTCCTTTCATTGCCACCCGCGTCCGCTCGACGGGTTGAAAGAAGATCGGAGGTGTGTCGGCAACTTTGCTCAGGTGGGCTCGGCCCTTCCCGCGGACGGGGTGCGTCCTGTTAACGCGAAGGTATGGTATCACCCACCCTGAGTCCGGAGCAAGGTAGGTATTTGGCCCCCTCGTAGTCGTGCCAGGTGGCGGCTTCGATGAAGGCCGCGCGCGGATCGCTCATGCACGCCACGCGGCTCCCAACGCCGCCACCATGCGGGAATCCGCCTGGAGCATCCGCTCGAGTGGCATGCCGCGATCTCCTTCGTCGAGCCACTCGGGCGCGACCGTCGCGCCGGCGGCGACCAGCAGCGCGACCACTTCGTAATAGCCGTCGCGGTTCGCTTCGGGCGGTCGTTCACCCCACCCGTACAGCGTCCATCCCAGCGGGGTGCCGCCGAAGGTCCTTTCCGTAGCGTTGACGGGCGCACCGCAGGCCAGCAACAGCCTGACGATGTCCACGTGTGCGCCGTAGCTGGCCCAGTGCAGGCCGGTCTGGCCGTGGTTTCTCAGCGGTGCGTCGAGCGCGATCCCGTGCTGCAGCAGGAACTCGACGATGGCGGTCCGGCCATACTCACATGCCCACGCGAAGCCCGAGAGCAGCTGCGCGCTCGTCGCTCCTTTCAGGCGGCCCGCGCCATCGAAGAAGCTCTGGACGATGTCGAGGCGTCCCACGCCCGCCGCTCCCTCGAGGTCCAGGCGTGCGCCCTGCCCGGCGAGGAACGCTGCGGCTTCACCGCGCCCGTTCGCGAGGCAGTCGTTGACGGCGCTGCCGTCTCCCGGGCCGTCGATGGTTGCGCGGCGGTGCAGCAAGGCTTCGAGCAACGCGATCTGCACGCCGGCCAACCACGGATGAATGCTCGTGGCCACCAGCCCCAGGGTGGTCGATCCGCCGTACATGCCTGCCACCGCGTCGACCTCGGCGCCGGCGTCGAGCAGGACATTCGCGATGGCGACGGCGTTCGGCGGAGTCTTCTGCCGGAACCCTTCGACGCCATTGGCCCCGACGTAGTGCAGCAGTGTCGCATGATGGCGGCGCGGCGACCGCGCGCGAATCAGCTGCGGGTCATCGCGCAGCAACCGCTCGAGTATGGCCAGATCGCCGGTAATGACGGCCTCCACCGCGGCCTCGAACCGGGCGACGAAGGAGTCGTGCCGGCTCGCGGCTGCGACGTGGTCCGCGAATGCGGCATAGCTCTCGAAATCGTGCTCGCGCGCGATGATCGCGCGAGCGTCGTCGGCGTAATGTGGGCCGGGGCCGCTCGGCACGTAGGGCGGCGCCTGTGCCTTGTGCAGCTCCGGGTTGTCGCGCAGCAGCTGCTCCAGCGCGGATACGTCACCCGCGACGACGGCGCGTTGCGCCGATTCCCACAGTGAGCGGCCGGGGGACTGGGACATGCGGTCCTGAGACCGTACGGCGCCGCGTGGACGCCGTCAACGGGGGTTCAGCGGGTGGGCGACGGAGTGCCGGGTCCGGTCCCGGTCGTGCAGTAAGCGGTGAGCGGCCGGCGCGGGCGCCGCCGTCTCAGGGCACGAACGTCGCGGTCCCTGCCGGCTGGAGCGGTCCGCCGGGGCTGTCGGCCGCCCGGAGCAGGGTGACCACGTAGGTGGTGCCGGCAACGAGGTACTGGACCTTGTTCGCCGTCATGGCCGCGCCATCCGGCGTGGAGGCGTAGTCAACCGGCGAGGCGATCGAGTTCGTCTGGTTGACGCTGATCGCGCTCCAGACGATGGCGCCCGGGCCCGGGAACGCCACGATGAGCTCCTGGATCGGGCACGTCGCATCCCAGCTGAAGGTCGGGAAGGTCCCGGCGCTCACCGCCACCGGAAGCGACGAGCAGTCGCCGGTGACCTTGGTCAGGTGTTGGTCCACGCACGCCGGATTGATGGCAAGGAGTGTGGCGCCCAGGATGGGCAGCCGGATCTGGCGCAGTGTGCTCATGCCTACAGATACCCTCCTGGCGTCGCTGGCGTCAGCCCCGGACTAGGACCGGGGCACAGGGTGGTCGGTGAGCACCGGCAGGAACGGCACCCAGGGGCCGACCTCGTCGCTGTACTGTTTGGCCACGACCCGGGCGACCTGGGCGAGGTGGCCGAGGTCGTGCACCACCCACGCCGCCAGGAGCTGCCGCAGGGTCACGGGTCCCAGGCTCGGGTGCTCGCCCGGGAGATCGAGCTCGGGCGCGCCGAGCTTCCAGGACCCGAGCAGGTCGAGATTCGCGGCTCTCAGCCGGGCGAACTCCTCGAGCAGGGAAGCGAGCGAGCGTCCCGCATTGCGCGCCCGGTGACGGAGCCGGTCGTACGGCTCGAACCGGAGGCTCGGCCCCCGGGCGAGGATGATCTGCGCCCGGGGGATCCAGTCGGTTTCCTCGCCATCGATCAGATGCCCGATGATATCGAATGGGCTGAACGTCTCGAGCCCCTCGGTGGCACGGACCAGGCGCTCGTCGAGGCTCGCGAGCATCGTCCGGAGGGTCGCGGGCGTGCGGCGCAGCACGTCGACCGAGGACTCCAGGTCGAAGGCCGTCACGGCTGCGCGTTGGCCAGGTCGGCGACCGCCGCGGCGAGCACCCGCACCTTCGCCGGATCGGCGGCCCCGGACGCGTCGCCGTTCAGCTGCGTGGCGAGCTGCGTCAGCGCGTCACGGCGAGCCGGTGCCGCGAGCTGTTCGTCGCGCGCTAGATCGCTCCGCACCGCCGACACCCGGGCCGCCACGAGGCCGTTGGTGCGGGCCAGCTGATCCAGGTACGCGCGGGCCACCACGAAGCTCGCCGGCCAGATCAGCCGCTGCTGGTCCTGCGGGTTCAGATAGTCGACGTGGATCAGTTTCGCGGCGTCGATCTCGTTCTGCGAAAGGAAGCCGCTCGGCTGCAGCTCGAAGATGTCGAGCCCGCGCGCCAGCTCGGAGCTATAGATGTATCCGTTGTACCAGTAGGCGGCCCACGATCCCGCGCCCTCGAGCTTGGTCGAATCCATCGGGCCGCGGTCGAAGAAGGCGATCTCGACCGGATGCGCCGGATCGGTCCAGTCGAACACCGAGATCCCGCCCTGGTACCAGCCCTGGGCCATGATGTCGCGGCCCGGGACCGGGATCAGGGTCCCGTTGTGAGCGACGCAGTTCTCGTTCTCCGTCTGGGGGGCGGGCAGCTTGTAGTAGCCATGGAACGTCATCGTCTCGCCCGCGAGCGTGAAAATCGCGTCCGCTCCCCACTCGTGCTTGTCGGTCACGCGGCAGCGGGGTTGGAGGCCGCCGCCCCATTCGTCGGTGAACAGGATCTTCGTGCCGTCGTTGTTGAATGTTGCCGAGTGCCAGAACGAGAAATTCGAGTCGGCCACGGCGCCGATCCGCCTGGGGTGCGCCGGGTCCCGGATGTCCAGGAGCAGGCCGTAGCCGCCGCACGCGCCACCTGCCAGACCGATCGCCGGATAGACGGTGATGTCGTGGCACTGGGTGGGTCCGGGACGCGTGCCGGTGGGCCCGGTGGGTGGGGCGAATCGCCGTGCCATGAGGTCGGGGAGGGCCGCGCGCAACGCCGCGCTGTCCGCCCCGGTCGGCGCGCCGGTCGCGGCCCGGGCTTTGACGATGCTGTCGAGCAGCGGGTTGATGGTTCCCGCGCCGAGGATGACCTCCGTGCCGTTCACGGTCGCGGTGAACCCGCCCTTGGCGCGCGCGTCCGCGGCAGCCCGCGCCGCGGCGGCGATGTCCTCGGGCGTCTCACCGTGACGGGCGGGCGCGGTCAGCGAATCGAAGATGCGTGGCGAGCTGACGATCGCCGCCGATTCCGGTGTGGCCAGCGGCACGCGGATCACCTCGATCCGGAACAAGGCGGTGCTCGAGTCCACGTCCCGCGGCGCGCTCGAGCATCCCGCCAGCTCGTTAGGAGAGCGTACCGGGGCGGAGCCGGACACATAGATGTAGATGTTCGCGCTGTCGTGCGGGTCGGTGACCACGGTGTGCGTGTGCGAGCCACGGCACGTCTGCACGTTCGTGATGTAGCGCGGGTGGGCGATGTCGGTGATGTCGAAGATGCGGATGCCGCGCAGCCGGTCGTGACTCACGGTATCGGCGACGCCCTGGGTGCCGCAGTCGGTACGGCCGTTCAACGCCTCGCCGGAGACGAACATGAGTCTGCGATAGACCGAGACGTCACTCTGCGAGCCGGGGCAGACGTACGCGGTGTTCAGGGTAGGGTGGCTGAGATCGGAGATGTCCCACACCTGGTAGCCCGAGAAGTTGCCCTGAATGACGTAGTTGCCGACGAACGAGAGGTCCGAGTTGATGAGCCGGAACTGGCCCGGCGTCGAGCGGTCGATGAAGTCCGGCGACGGCTGGGTGCTCGAGACGACTCGCAGGTTCCAGGTAGCTTCGGCGGCGTCCATCCACCCCGCGCGCAGGCCGATGCGTGGATCGGGGCGGGGTGCCGTGCGCGACATGTCGAAGCGCTGGGACGAGGTGCACGCGATGGCGAGCGCCGCGATGGTGAGCGCCAAGGACCACGAGACAAGTTTCACGGGGTAGACTCCGTGGGAGTTGGGCGGATCAGGGTATGGCGATAGTTACAGTCTCCCATTGAGGTCTGGTAGCCGTAGTGAGCGAGGGAGGCCTCTCGTGAGCACGGCAGGCGAGAGGGTCCTTCCAGACGGCGCTATCGCAACCGGCGCAGCTCGACTTCCGACATGATGAACCCGAACGCGGGCCAGCCGCCGGAGCGGACCGAGCGCTCGAACCACGTGCGCGCGTGTGCCGTGTCCCCCTTCACTAGGTACCAGTTGCCCACGCCGTAGCTCAGCGTCGCCACCGCGATGTCGCCGGTGTCGGCGGGAGTGATTACCGAGTCGGCGCCGATCTGCCCACGGTACAAGCGCAGCCGTTGAGCGTAGGCGTTCGTCGAGGGGAGCGAGTCCGGGTGCCGGTCCAGCATCGCCCGGGCGTCAGCCGTCCGCCCCGCGCGCGACAGGGACATCCAGAGCCAGTCCGTGGCACCCGCCAGCTCGTCGCCGTCGGGCGCGCGCGGCTGCGCCCGCGCAAACGCGTCCACCGCGCCGGCGAAATCGCCGCGCGCGAAGCGCACGATGCCGAGGTGATACCAGATGCCGTAGATCGTGCTGTCGAGCTGGCTGCCGTGAGTGAGATCGGCCAACGCCCGGTCGAATTCGCGCACCGAGAGGTAGCGGTGCCCCCGCCAGCGGTAGAGCAGGGCGTTGTCCGAGTCGAGCGCCAGGCCCCGGGTGAACGTCTGAATCGCCTCGCGGTACCGGCGCACACCCGATTGGGCCACCCCGAGCTGGATGATCAGGGCCACGTTGCGCGGGTCCGCCGCGAGGGCGCTCTCGGCGCGGGCGACGGCGCCCGTATCGGGCTGGGAGCGGTACTCGATCCCCGCGGGCGAGCGGTACTCCACCGCCTGTCCCGCCGCCGCCGTGGTCAGAGCAGGGCAGGCGGCGAGCGCGAGAGGAACCAGACTCCAGCGGTGCGACATCGGTCCACCTCCTCGATTGACGGTGCCGCGCTCACTCCCGCCAGCGATGCACGCGGTCCAGCACATCCTCGGCGCCGATCTCATGGCACAGCGCCGTGAGGTCGGAACGTACTGCGCCGCGCCACTCCAGCGCCTCCGGGGGCTCCGCGAGCGGCACGTCGGTGCGGAGGGTGGCGAGTAGGCGGTACAGCGCAACCTGCTGCCGATGCTCCCGCAGGCTCAGCGCGAGTGCAGCGGCGCCGCGCACGGGGACCTTCCATTGCGATTCTCGCTCGGGGATCGCCTCCAAATGCCCGTAGTGCGCCAGCAGCGCCGATGCGGAGCGGGCCCCCCAGCGGGGGACGCCCGGGATCCCGTCCGCGTCGTCTCCGACGAGTGCGAGCCAGTCGGGAATCGATTCAGGCGCGACGCCGAATTTCTCGAGCACGCCAGACCGGTCGTACAGCCGCCGCCGGCTCCGATCGAGGCAGACGACGCGTGTGCCGCGTACGCATTGGGCCAGGTCTTTGTCCGGCGAGCAGATCACCACCTGCTCGACGTCGGGCAGGGCGTCTGCCTGGGTCGCCCCGCTCGCCAGCGCGTCGTCAGCCTCGAACTCGACCATCGACCACACCACGAGGCCGAGGGCCTGGGAGGCGCGCTCGGCGAGCGGGAATTGGGCCAGCAGCTCCTCCGGCACCCCCTCACTCGTCTTGTATCCCGGGAACAGATCGTTGCGGAACGACTCGATGACGGTGTCGAACGCGCAGGCGACATGGGTGACCCCGTCTTCGCGCAACAGCGACAGCAGCGACCGGAGCATCCCCACCGTCGCGCCCACCGCCCGCCCATCCGGGGCGGCCGCCTCGGGCGCCCCGAAGTGCGCCCGGAACAGCTCGTAGGTGCCGTCGACCAGGTGGATGCGCACCCTACGTCCGCTGCTTGAGCGACGCCATGTCGATCACGAACCGGTAGCGAACATCACTCTCGAGCACGCGCTCGTAGGCCTCGTTGACCCGTTGAATCGGCGTGCGCTCGATGTCGCAGCTGATGTGGTGCGCGCCGCAGAAGTCCAGCATCTCTTGGGTTTCCCTGATGCCGCCGTTGCTGGACCCGGAGAGACTGCGCCGGTCCTTGAGCAGAGAAAATGCCTTGATGGGGATCGGCGCGCCCGGGGCGCCCACGACCACCATGGATCCATCCACCGCGAGCAGCTCGAGATACTGGTTCCAGTCGATCTCGGCCGACACGGTGTTGACGACGAGATCGAAACGGCCTTGCAGCTTCGTGAACGTGTCCGGATCGGACGTCGAGTGGAAATGATCCGCGCCCAGGCGCTTGGCGTCGAGGGCCTTCCGCAGTGAATGACTCAACACGGTAACCTCGGCGCCTAACGCATGCGCGAGCTTGACCCCCATGTGGCCCAATCCGCCGAGCCCCAGGATCGCGATCTGTTTTCCGGGGCCCACGTGCCAGTGGCGCAGCGGGGAATAGAGCGTAATCCCGGCGCACAGGAGCGGTGCGGCAGCATCCAGGGGCAAGCTGGCGGGCATGCGGAGCACATAGTTCTCGTCCACGACCATCGTGTCGGAATAGCCGCCCATGGTCGGCGTCCCGTCCGCCTCCCGGCAGTTGTACGTGAAGACGGTGTGGACGGTGCAGTACTGCTCGAGGCCCCGCCGGCACTGGGCACACGTCCGGCACGAGTCCACGAAGCAGCCGACGCCGACCTGGTCCCCGACCTTGTGTTTCGTGACGTTGGCGCCGACGCGGGCTACGATACCGACGATTTCGTGCCCCGGAACCATGGGGAAGGTCGATTCGTCCCATTCCGCGCGTACCTGATGAATGTCGGAATGACAAATGCCGCAGTAGTGGATGTCGATGAGGACATCGTGCTCGCCCGGCTCGCGCCGGCTGAAGGAGTAGGGCACGAGCGGCGATTGCGCGGCGAGCGCGGCGAATCCGATGGCGGTTGGCACGGTGCTGTCCTCGATCGAGAAGTCACGTCGCGTAGCGCAGCACGGCAATGTAGTGGCACGCGGAACCGGCGAGCACGAAGAGATGCCAGACGAAGTGGCTGTAGCGCATTCGCCGGGCCCTGAGGAACGCCACGCCTGCCGTGTACGCGAGACCTCCGGCGAGCAGCCAGAGCACACCGGGCAGCGGGACGTGTATCCACAGGGGCTTGATGGCGATGATCATCAGCCACCCCATGCCGAGATAGACGCCCGTGGCGAGGCGGGGGTAGCGAAA
>JBGPIW010000031.1:0-12885 GCA_041485045.1 Gemmatimonadota bacterium
CCGGCGCGACGCGCCGCCCACGCGGAGGTCAGCGTCCACGCGAATCGGTCACGGGCCGCCGCGTCATCCCACACAGAGTACCACACCAGCGCGTCGGCATGCGCCCCGTAAACGCGGTAGCGGTCCCCACCCCATCCCTGTGCGGCAACCGGGCCGCGCTCTTCGGTGGAGTCGCGCAGCAGTACGTTGAACAGCACGCCGATCTCGAACTCGCCCAGCCCATCCTCGTACCGCACGACATCGGGTGTCGACCCTGCGAAGGACAGCGCCACCGGCTCATCGCCGGCGGCGTAGCGCTCGGGGTGGAGGATCTGCTCGGTGGAGGCGGGCATCGCCGCCCCGTAGGGCTCCTGCTTGGGATGCGTGCGGACGAACCAGGCTACGAAGTCGGCGCCGCCCAGATACGGGAAGATCAGCGTCTCCCGCAGCCAGAGCGGGGCGCGGGTGAAGACGGGCATCTCCGACTGGAGTTGCGCCATGACCGCGCGCTGCCGCCAGAACCAGTGTTCCGGCCAACTCTCGGGATGCTGCTCGGGCATCAGGATCGAGATCTGATAGAAGGTCGCCTGGCCTTCGAGCACCGCCTGGGCCGCCGACCGCCGGTCGTTCTGCCGGTGCTGATTGATGATGGAATCGAGCGCCAGGTATTGATCCTGAAGGGCATGCACCAGCTCGTGTGAGGCGACCTGGCGAACCTTGGTGGCGTCTCCCTGATCGATCGGAATAAAGAGCGCCGTCGAGTCCGGATCGTAGTACCCCGCGACCTGCTCGGAGAGCAGATCGACGATGGTCTGGCGCAGATCCAGCGAATCGGGGATGAGCCCGAACAGCCGGTACGCCGACTCGGCACCTGCCAGCTCGCGCGGCGGAAGGTCTTGATCGAACTTGTGCACGATATAGGCGCGGACCTGATCGCGGGTGCGGAGCCGCACGGCGACGGGGTGCTTGAACCGGAGCCCGGTGACCTGCTCGGCCTGGGTCTCGAGGCGGTGCACCAGCTCACGCACCGCCGTTTCGCTCTGCACCACCTGCGCCCGCTCGCGACACCCCCCGCCCAACACCACCACTACGATCCCCACGCGTGTCAGCCGGCCCACTCGATCCCCTTCCCCACGGCCGCGCCGACGGCCCGCGCGATCGCTTGACCGGTCACCGTGACGCCCTGTGCCTCGAGCTCGGCCCGGAGCAGACGGTCCAGCTCGTCGCGCCGGTCCTGCGGCGACGAGGCGGGTGGCGGCGGGGACGGAGCCGACGCGGCGGTGGCGTCCGTCGACTTCTCCCGTCCCCCCGCGCCCAGCAACTCTTCGATCTCGTGCCCGATTCGCTCGAACATGGTCGCCAGATCCGGCAGCGCCTCCGCCGGCGCGTTCCCCTTGGCGCCGCGCCGCAACAGCGCATCGACCTTGCGGCGCTCGCGGATCAGCCGGTCCAGCTCCGGGCTGACCCGGGCCGTCGCCTGGGCGTGCGCGCACGCTTCGTCGAGCACGTCGATCGCCTTGTCGGGCCGGGCGCGCTCGGGCACGAACTCGTCGGTGAGCACGATCGCGGCCTTGAGGGCGTCGTCGGTGATCGCCACGGCGTGGTGCCGCTCGAGCCGCGGGCGACGCGCGACCAGCACCTCCCAGGTCTGGATCGCGTCCAGCTCGAGGATCGTGAGCGGTTGAAAGCGTCGCTCCAGCGCGGGGTCGTGACGGATCCACCGCTCGTACTCTTCCCCGGTCGTCGCCCCCACGACGCGGATATCGCCCCGCACCAGCGCGGGCTTCAGCATGTTTGCGGCGTCCATGGCGGCGCCCATGGCGGTGCCCTGACCGATGAGATTGTGCAGCTCATCCACGAAGAGGATGAGATCCGGGTCGGCGGCGAGCGATTCCACGAGCCGGCGGACGCGCTCCTCGTACTGGCCGCGGAACGACGTGCCGGCGAGTAGGGCCACGTGGTCGAGGGCCACGACGCGGGCATCTTTGAGCGCCGGGGGTACCTCCCCGGCCGCAATCCGCTGGGCCAGCCCCTCGACGATCGCCGTCTTGCCGACCCCGGCTTTGCCGACGAGCGCGGGATTGTTCTTGCCCGCCCGCAGCAGGATGTCCACCACCCGCGCGATCTCGGCATCGCGGCACCGGACCGGCTCGAGGTCGCCGCGCCGCGCCTGCACCGTCAGGTCGACGCCCACGCGCTCGAGGACGTCCCCCGTCTCGAATAACCCGGCCAGTGGATCGCTCATCGGTTCAGCCGCCGCTCAGGAATCGTCGATACCATTCGATGATCGCATCGCCCCAGACGAACGTCACGGCGGCACCCACGGCCAGGAATACCCCGAAGGGTACGAGTCGCTTTTTGCGCAGCGACAGCGGCACGAAGATCAAGGTGCCGAGCAGGGCGCCGGCGAAAATCGTGAGGAGCACCCCTTTCCAGCCCACGAAACTGCCCACCATCGCCATCATCTTGATGTCGCCGCCCCCCATGGCGTCTTCCCTGAACAGCCACTTGCCCGCTACCCCCACGGCGTAGAGCAGGCCGAACCCGGCGGCGGCGCCGATCACCGCCTGGAGGAACCCCTGCCAGCCCCCCGTCAGCGATGCGGCGAGCCCGATCACGAGCCCCCCCCAGGTGAATTCGTCGGGGATCAGGTAGTGGCGGGCGTCGGTGATGCCGATCCCCAGGAGGATCGTTCCGAACAGCGCGCCCGCGAGGGCGTGGACAGTGAGCCCCCAGGTGAGGTAAGCGGCCACCCACAAGAGTGCGACCAGCGCTTCGATCAGCGGGTACTGCAGCGAAATCGGATTGCCGCATTTCCGGCACTTGCCGCGCAACGCGAGCCACGACGCCACCGGGATGTTGTCGTGCCAGGCGATGCGCTGCCCGCAGCGTGGGCAGGTGGACGGCGGGTGCAGCAGCGACTGATCGGCCGGCAGCCGGAGGATGCAGACGTTGAGGAAGCTGCCGAAGCATAGCCCGACGATCCCGACGGCAACCGCGAAGAACGGATCAACCGGCACGCGCGACCTCGTAGAGTAGGATCCCCGCCGCCACGGCGACGTTGAGGGACTCGGCGCCCTGCGCGAGCGGGATGGCGACGCGCCGGGCGGCAACGGCGTTCAAGTGCGGCCGGATGCCCGCCCCCTCGTTTCCGACGATCACGGCGATGACTCCCTTCCCCCGGCCATCGGCCCCGATCGCCCGATGCAGCGGCTCGCCGTCGGCCGCACTGGCCCACAGGGTCACGTCGTGCCGCCGCGCCCAGGCGATGAAGGCCGCGTCGTCAAACGACAGGACGGGGTGACGAAACGTCGCGCCCATGGCCGCCCGCAGCGATTTGGGTCCCCACACGTCGGCCGTCCCGCGGAGGGCGATCGTGCCGCGCACGCCGAGCGCGTGCGCGGTGCGCAACAGCGTGCCGACGTTCCCGGGGTCCTGCACGCCGTCGATGACGAGCAGCACCGGCGCACCGGACAACGACACATCATCGGGTGTCCACCGCCGCGGCTCCACGACCGCGATGATGCCTTGCGGGGTCTCGGTGTCGGCGAGGGTGGCGAAGGTCCGCGCCGATACCTCTTCGACCGGGACGGCGTGACTCTCCAGCGCCGTACGCACGGCGGTACCGCGCGACGAGCGAGCGAGATCCGGCGCCACCACCGCGCCGGTAATGCGAACCTCAGCGGCGACGGCTTCCTCCACCAATCGCACGCCTTCCACGATCGCGAGGCCGCGCCGGCCGCGCGCGCGCCGTCGTTTGAGATCGCGGATCATCGATGACAGATTACTGGCGATGCGTACCCCTCCCGGTCACCGGGCGCCGCGTCCCTGCGCCGCCCACCCCTGTAACTTCGCCCCGCCGGCCCCCAGCGCCAAGCGCACCCGGCTCCGCGGCAAAGCCACGTGCGGATCGCCCTGACGATCGCCGGCTCGGATTCGGGCGGCGGGGCCGGCATTCAGGCCGACCTCAAGACCTTTCATCAGTTCGGCGTATTCGGCACGAGCGTCGTCTGCGCAGTCACCGCCCAGAACACCGTCGGCGTGCGGGCGTGGCAACCCCTCCCCGCCACGCTGGTCACGGCGCAGCTCGACGCCTTGGGCCAAGACCTCCCGCCCCAGGCGGTGAAGAGCGGAATGTTGGGCACCGCCGAGCTGGTCGAGACCGTCGCCGATGCGATCAGTCGCTGGCGGCTGCCGAACTACGTGCTGGATCCAGTGATGGTCGCCTCCTCGGGCGACCGCCTGCTCGCCGTGGACGCCGAACGCGTGATCGCCCGTCGCCTCGTCCCGCTCGCGACCCTGGTGACGCCGAACCTCGAGGAGGCGGAGATCCTCGTCGAAGAGAAGGTACGTACTCCGGAGCAGATGGAGCGCGCCGGGCGTGTGCTCATCAGACAGGGCGCGCAGGTCGTCCTCGTGAAGGGCGGTCACCTCGAGGGCGATACGATCGTGGACGTGCTCGTGAGCGCCCGCGGCACCCACCGCTTCACCCATCCGCGCATCGAGACGAGCGCAACGCATGGCACAGGCTGCACCCTGTCCGCCGCGATCGCCGCCGGGCTCGCCCTGGACCGACCGCTCGTCCGCGCGGTGGAGGACGGGCTCGATTTCGTGGCGCGTGCCATCGCGGCGGCGCCCGGGCTCGGGGCCGGGCGCGGACCGTTGAACCACTTCGTCCCCGCGCCGCCGCGACCCCCATCGGAAGGGCTGTGACGCGTCCCTTCTTTACGGCCCGCTGGCGCGACCTCGTGCTGGTCACCTTCGCCGTCCCCGACGCCCTCGCCCTTCCACTCGTGCCCCCCGGCTGCGAGGCCGACCGCTGGGCCGGCCGCTGCCACGTGAGCCTCGTGGCCCTCCAGATGGAGCGCGTCCGCGTACGCGGGCTCCCGGTCCCCGGCCTCACGGCGTACCCGCAGGTGAACCTCCGGGTGTACCTGCGCCACGACGGTCGCCCAGCCGTGCGGTTCGTCCAGGAGCTGGTGCCCTCGAGACTGCTGGCGGCCGGAGCGCGCTGGTTCTACGGCGAGCCGTTCCGGGCGGGACGGATTCGCGCCAGCCTGTCACAGGACGGGGACGGACTGCGGGCCGATTACCGGTTCGGTCTCGACAGCCCGCGCTGGCACGTGACGGTACGCGGCGGCGCCCGCACGGAAGTCCCGGCCCCGGAGTCGTTCGAGCACTGGGTGAAGGAGCGGGTCCGCGGCTGCCGCACCGACCGAGCCGGCCGGTTGCGCACATTCGACGTCGCGCACCCACCGTGGGCCGTGCGGCCTATCACCGCGTTGGATTCTCGCGTAGACTTTGCCGGGCTGTATGGCCCCGCGTGGGCGCCGCTCGACGCGACCTCGCCGGTGTCGGTGATCTATGCCGTCGGCTCGGAGGTAGCGGTCTCCGCTCCCACATGAACCTGCTCGTCGTGCGTCACGCCATCGCCCAGGATCCCGCCGAATACGCGCGGGAGCATCCCGATGATGCAGGGCGACCCCTCACCCCCGAAGGTCAGAAGAAGATGAAGCGGGCCGCCCGGGGGCTGCAAACACTCGTGTCGCAGCTCGATCTCCTCGCCACGAGCCCGTTGACGCGCGCCCGGGAGACCGCCGCAATCCTCGCCGCGGTCTACAAGCCGATCACCCCTGTGGTCGTGTCGGTCCTCGCCCCCGGGCAGCCCGAGGCAGATGTGGGGCGTTGGCTCGAGGGGGCGCGCCGCCACGACACAGTGGCGATCGTCGGTCACGAGCCCGGGTTGAGCCGAACCGTGAGTTGGCTCCTGGCCGGAGGCGAGCGCTCCTTCGTGGACCTCAAGAAGGGCGCTGCGTGTTTCCTCGCGATCCCGGACGCCGTCGGCGCCGGGTGCGCCACGTTGCTCTGGGCGCTGACGCCCGGGCAGCTGCGGGACCTGGAGCGATAGCGCATGCCCGTGCCCACGCTCCCCGTCGACCTCCTCACCCGGCCGGCCATGCAGAGCGTCCGGCTGATCGCCCAGGGCTTGCTCGATGCCGCGTCGGCGACCGCGGAGCGCCTCGGCGTCACCGAGGACGGGGAGGCGCTGCACGACTTCCGCGTAGCGCTGCGCCGCCTGCGCACGACGCTCCGCGCCTATCGACCCGAGCTGAAGGACAGCGTCCCCCCCAAAGCCGAGCGGCGCCTCCGGGCCTTCGCCGCTGCGACCAGCCGAGCACGGGAGGCCGAGGTCGCCCTCGAGTGGCTGCGGCCCCTGCAGACCGATCTGAAGCCCCGGGAGCGGGTCGGATGGCGTTGGCTCGCGGAGCGAATCGAGCGACGCCAGGTCAAGGGTCTACACGCCACGACCGACGCGCGGCGCTCGTTCGCCGCCGTCGAGCGGAAGCTGCGCAAGGGGCTGGCGGTCTATCGGCAGGCGCTCTCTCCGCAGCCGTCGGCGCCGGAGCCGTTCGCCCTGGTCGCGCGGGCAGCCCTGGTCGAGCACGCGGGAAAGCTCGATCGGCTGCTGGCGACCGTCCACGCGGCGGAAGACGTCGAGGCCCATCGCGCACGCATCGCGGCAAAGCAGCTGCGCTATCTGCTGGAAGCGCTGGTAGGCGTGGTGCCTGCGGCGACGGGGCTGGTGGACCGACTCAAAGTGCTTCAGGACGGCCTGGGCGAGCTGCACGACGTGCTGGCACTCGAGGGCGAGGTACGGGCGGGCGTGACCTCGGTGGCGGCGCAGCGGGCGGCCCGGGCGCTGGACGTGGCGCTGCTGGAGCCGCCGACAGCGGCCGAGCTGCGAGCCGTGCGCCGACGCGATGCGAAGCCTGGGCTGATGGCCCTGGCGCGGCGGCTGCGGGCACGCCGCACCGAGCTGTTCGCGGAGCTGCGGGCCAAGTGGCTGGGGCCCGACGGGACCTGGAGCCGGGAGATCGAGGCGGCGCTCACCCCGCCGGTGGCGAGCGCTCCGATGGCGATCCCAATCCCCATACCCCTCTCGCTCAGGCGGCGACGCGCCCGCCGGGAACGTTCCGTCTAGTCGTTGGGGGCGGGCTTTTTTCGCCGGTTCTTCCGCGTGGCGGGGCGGCGACCCGGACGCCCTGCGACGGATCGGGCGCCGTTGCCACCGTTGCGGCTGTTCTGCCTGACGATCGGGACGAACAGCCGATGCTTCGTATCCCCCACGTCCCGGGCGGAATCTCGCGCCTGCCCCTGCAGCACGACCTGAGATCGCAGCTCCGGCTCGTCCGGACCCCGCTCTGCCCGCGCATAGCTGCCGTCGGGGCGCTGGGTGCGGGCCTTCACGTTGTCACCGAGGAGGGCGGGGAGAATACTCTCGACGATCCGCGCCTTGAGCCGCGGATCCTCGACCGGGAACATCACTTCGATGCGGCGGAAGAAATTCCGGGGCATCCAGTCGGCACTCGCGAGGAAGACCGCCGGATCGCCGGCGTTCTCGAAGTAGAAGACGCGGCTGTGCTCGAGGAACCGATCCACGATGCTGACGACCCGGATCGTCTCCGAGTCCCCCGGCAGACCGGCGCGGAGACAGCAGATCCCGCGGATCAGGAGATCGATCCGCACGCCCGCCCGCGACGCGCGGTACAGCGCGTCGATCACTGCCGGCTCGACCAGGGCGTTCATTTTGACGATGATGTGCGCGCGACCGCCCGCCTCCGCATGCTGCCGCTCCCGATCGATCAGCGCGATCACCTGCCCCCGCAGAGCCACCGGCGCCACGCACAGCTTGCGCCAATCCCGTCGCTGGGAATAGCCCGTCAGCAGGTTGAACATCCCGCTGACGTCTTCGCCGAACGCCGGGTCGGCGGTGAACAGGCCGAGGTCGGTGTAGATGCGCGCCGTGGCGGGATTGTAGTTACCGGTCGAGAGGTGGACGTAGCGGCGGATGCCGTCCGGCTCGCGGCGCACGACCAGCGCGGCCTTACAATGCGTCTTCAGCCCCACCACGCCGTACACGACGTGCACCCCGGCCTGCTCGAGCTCGCGCGCCCAGACGATGTTGTTCTCTTCGTCGAAGCGCGCCTTGAGCTCCACCAGTGCGGTGACCTGCTTGCCGTTCTGGGCCGCGCGGGCCAGCGCGGGGATGATCGAACTCCCGCCGCTGGTGCGGTACAGAGTCTGCTTGATGGCCAGGACCTGCGGGTCGTCCGCCGCCCGCTCGATGAAATCCACGACGCAGCCGAAGGATTCGTACGGATGGTGGACGAGCACGTCCTGGCCGCGGATCAGATCGAACGGGTTACCGCCGCTCGCGAACGCGGCCGGGACGCGCGGCACCAGCGGCTCGTCCCGCAGCGCCCGGAATCCCTCGAGCCGCTGCAGCGCCATCAGGGCGGTGAGATCTACCGGGCCGGCGACTCGGAATATGTCCCGCTCGCCCAGGCCCAACGCCCCCATGAGCATCTGCGCGAACCGTTCGTCGCCGTCGGCCAGGATTTCCAGCCGCACCGCTTCGCCCCGCATGCGCTGGCGCAGCGTGTCCTCGATCGTCTGGAGCAGATCCTCCGCCTCGTCTTCGTCGATCGTCAAATCCCCGTTCCGCGTCACCCGGAAGCACGTCTGGTCCACCACCGTGAAGCCGCCGAACAAGTCGGCCACGTGCGCCGCGAGAATCTCCTCGAGCAGCACGAACCGGACGCGCCCGTCGGTCCGAGGGAGGAGCACGACCCGATCCAACACCGCTGGCACCTGCACCACGGCGAACAGCTGCTGGCCCGAGCCGGCGCTCTCGATGAGCAGGGCGACGTTGAGACTCTTGGTGTGCACGAACGGGAACGGGTGGCCCGGGTCGATGGCCAGGGGCGTTAGGACAGGAGCGATACCCGTGCGGAACAGCTCCTCCAGATGCTGCCGCTCGGCGTCGGTCACCTGGGCGTAGCGCACCCATTCGATCCCCTGGGCGGCGAGCGCCGGCATCACGTCCTCGTGCCACAGGCGATCCTGCTGCCCCACGAGCTCGCGCACCCGTTTGTCGATCGCGGCCAGCTGCTGGGCCGGGTCCATACCGTCGGCGGCGTAATCCTGGGGTTCGATCCCGGCGTACAGCTGCTGCTGCAGTCCGGCGACTCGCACCTCGAAGAATTCGTCGAGGTTACCGCTGAAGATGGCGAGGAACTTGAGGCGCTCGAGCAACGGGTTCGACGGGTCCGCGGCCTCCTCCAGCACGCGCGCGTTGAACTCGAGCCAAGACAGCTCCCGATTCAGATAGTGGTCCGGGGGAAACGCGGGAACGTAGGACTGGGGCATGGACGGTTACCCCGCGGCCAAGCGCAGCCGCGCCCGGGGCCTGCGCCGCGCCGGCCGGCGTGCCGCCGGAGCGGCGGCACGCCAGGCCAGGACCGGCGTCACGCCGAAGACCCTCGCGAACAAGCCCGCCTTACGCTCCGTGTCCCAGCGCTCGACCTGCGGATCCGTGTCGGCCGCGAGCACGAAGCGGGCTCGCCCCCGCCCCACCTCCACCCCGACGGCGCTGATCCGCTGGGTGTGCGTCCGGTCAAGCCCGTCGGCCACGCGCAGGATCGCCGCGAGACTCCGGACGAGCCGGCGGTCGGGACGTTCCAGTCGTGCGAAATTCGGGTGCCGCTTCTTGGGGGAGGCCTTGCGATGGTAGCGCGCCACGTTGGCGACGAGCTCCACCTCCCGAGCCGTCCATCCCTGCAGCTCCGCATGCTCGATCAGGTGATACGCATGCTTGTGATGCTGCGCGTGGTTGATCAGGTACCCGACGTCGTGCAGCAGCCCCGCGGCGATCAGAATCTCTCGTCCTTCGGGCGGCAGGGCGAACGGCCCGCGCACTCCGTCGAACAACTGCGCCGCGAGACGCGCCACCTGCTCACAGTGCCGGGTCCCCGATTGGCACTTGCGGGCGAACGCCCGGACCGATTCGAGGCGGTCTTTCGGGCGGACCGGGTCGTCCCCATTCGTCGCCGTCCGCTCGGCGATCATCGACAACAGTAGACCGCGACGCAACCCGCCGGCGTTCACCACGATTTGCTGCGTCCCGAGCCAGCGGGCGAGTCGCGCGACGGCGGCGGCCCCCGCGACGATGATGTCCGCCCGCAGCGGATTGAGCCCCGGTACGGCACGGCGCATGTCGAGCGGCGTGCCGCGCAGACGGTGCACCAGATGCACCACGTCCGCCCGCGTCAACGCATACCCCTCGAGATTCCCCTCCGACCCCTCCCGCTCCGCTTTGACCATGTCGGCGAGGTTCGTGAACGTCCCGCCGCTCCCGATGATCACTTCGGGGGAGAACGGCGGGTCGCCGATGCGCTCGTCGAGCACGCGATCGATGGCGCGCCGCAGCCGCTTCCATTTGCGCCGTCCCATCGGCTCGCCGCTGCCGTACGCTTCGGTGAGGCGGACGCTGCCGAGCGGCAGCGTGTACACCTGGTCCACGACCGCGCCCGCGGCCAGCACGACCTCCATGCTGCCCCCCCCGATGTCGACCACGGCGACCGAGCGGCCGGCCAGCTCGCTGTTTTGCAACGCACTCTGCAAGGCCAGCTGGGCCTCTTCTTCGGGCGAGATCACCTCGATGTGCAGGCCGCAACGCCGGCGCACCTCGCGACAGAACGCGCGGCCGTTCGTTGCCTCGCGCACCGCGCTGGTCGCAACCGTCCGTAGCTCGGTGACCTGAAAGCCGTCCACGATCGCCTTCATTTTCGCGAGCGCGGCGTGCGAGCGCTCCATCGGCTCGGCGGCCAGCCGGCCCCGGCGGAAGAGGTCGTGGCCCAGCCGGGTCATCTCCCGCTCTTCGTCGAGGACGCGGTAGGATCCCTCGCCGGTGACTTCAGCGACGACGCAGCGGATCGAGTTGGTGCCGATGTCGATCGCCGCGAGGCGCATCGGGTTGGAGTCGGCGGCGGGGGTCGTCATGGCGAGAAGTAAGATAGCGGCTGGCACGCGAGACGGGCGAGCATCGTCCGCGCGGGCGCGACCTGTGACACCATTGTTACGCGTTCGGGAAGACCGGGCGCCCGAAAAACAAGCGGCCCCCGAAGGGGCCGCGACCGCCAGCGTCCGGCGCCGGACCGGGTGAGCGGCGGAGGGGCCGCCCACCACCGCCGGCCACCGGAGCGCCTACGGGGTCCACCAGTAGGTGAACTTGACCATGAAGATGTTGTCGGGCCGCGACCGGGTGAGCCGCGAGATCGACGGGCCGAACCGGAACGCGCCCGTGTTCTCGACGTCCTCCCGGTTCTGCGTCCACACGAGGTACAGCGTCGAGCCCGGCAGGTACTCCCAGCGCAACACCGCGTTGCCCCGGAGGGACTTGAAGTTGAAATCGGGGTTCCCCGGGGTGAACGTCGCGCTATCGAAGCCTGTGGTGCCGTCATTCCAGCGGTCGAACGCGAACGTCTTCGGGCGCGCCAACGCCTTGAAGTCCGAGTAGGCGCCGGCCGAGATCAACGGCTGCCCGTAGAACTGCAGGGACAGCTTCGGGGTGAACGTCCAGTTGAGGCGGATCGACGCCGACAGCTCGTTGGCGCGCAGCCCCGCGAAGACGTAGCGAGTGCCGAACGTCGGCGCGGCGGTCGAATCGGCGTATTGGGTCACGTACTGCACCGGCGTCCGCTCCCAGGAGTACTGCGGGCCGACGCTGAGCGACACGTTCGACGCGGGCCGCAACGACAGGTTGGCGCTGACGTAGGTCGAGTAGTCCTGCACCGACTGGTAGGTACCGGCCGACAGACTCCCGACGACCGCCTTCCGCCCGTCGGTGTTGCCGTACACGTCCACCTGGTAACCCGGCTTGTTGAGCGACAGTGGCCCGCCGCGCGTGCGGCGGTCGTTCATCGTCTGCGGGTTGTAGGCGAGGCTCCAGCCCATCTCGTAGTAATTGAGCAGCTGGAGATTCCCGTAATTGAATACGCCGGTCCAGGTGACGTCGCCGTCCCAGTCCCAGCTGCGGAACAGGGCGCCGCCGGTATTCGCCGACCGGAACACCTTGCCGGGCTTGGTCCAGCTGTGGCCCGCCTGCACGTGCGCGTTGATGATGCCGGCGCGCCACAGGAAGCCGAGGTCGTTCACGTCGAAGCCCGGCGAGATGACGCCGATGGCCGAATTGGACGACCAGTCGCCCTTCTGCTTGTTCAGGTACACGCGCCCGGCCCACCCGGCGAGCGCGGTGGCCGAAGAGTCGAGATGGAAGCTCCGCGCGTCCGGGCGCTGCATGTACCGCTGGGCATTCTCTTGCAGCGCCGTAATCCGCGCCGCGGTGCCGCGCACGTCGGTCGCGCCCATCCAGCCGGTCACCACCCACGTCTTGCTGCGATCGAGGAACGTCCAGCCGTCCACGCCGACGGCGGTCGCGCCGCTCGAGATCTCGTCGCGCAAGCGCGGGTCGTCGAAGTGGCGGGCCGAGATTGTCGTCATCAGGCCGAGTCCCTGCCGGCCATCGGGGAATTCCTTCTGCACTCGCGCCACGGTGTAGGAAGCGAGCGGCTCCACCTCGGACCGGAACCGGGCGCCACCGGTGTCCAGCTGGGCGTATTCCCGTGAGGTCAGGGCCGAGAGCGCGCCGACGTTCCAGCTCGAGCCGGCCTTCCCCGTCAGTTTGATCGCCCCGAGAATGTGCGACCCCGACGGGACGTCGAGATAGTCCGCCGTTGGCAGGCTGCCCTGGGGCGCGCGGCCGATGCGCCGCGTGTAGAAGAAATCCGGATCGCCCCAGTTGAAGCCCCAGTAATTGTTCGACCCGCCGCGCCCGAAGTTGAAGATCGAGGAGCCTTCGATGAAGAACGGTCGCTTCTCCTGAAAGAAGGTCTCGACGTCGCTCAGGTTCACGACCGCCGGATCGACCTCGACCTGGCCGAAATCCGGATTGACCGTGGCGTTGAGCGTCAGGTTCGAGCCGATACCGAACTTCGCATCCACGCCGGCGTCGGGCGACAGTGCCGATCCATCGTGGAACGGATCGCCCGCGGCGTGCGGGGAGAA
>JBGPIW010000032.1:0-12404 GCA_041485045.1 Gemmatimonadota bacterium
CGCCGGCTCGGTCGACGAGGTGTGGGCGAAGGCGGACCTGATCCTCAAAGTGAAAGAGCCGATCGAGTCTGAGTGGAAGCGTATCCGGAAGGGCCAGATCGTGTTCACGTACTTCCACTTCGCCGCGTCCGAGCCGCTCACACAGGCGATCATTGCCTCGGGGTGCGTCGCGATCGCGTACGAGACCGTCCAGCTCGCCACCGGCGAGCTACCCCTGCTCACCCCGATGAGCGAGGTGGCCGGCCGGATGGCGGTGCAGGAGGGTGCCAAGTACCTGGAAAAGGTGTTTGGGGGGAGCGGCATTCTGCTGGGCGGTGTGCCGGGAGTGCTCCCGGCCGAAGTGGTGGTGATCGGGGGCGGTGTGGTCGGGACCAACGCGGCCAAGATGGCGGCGGGTCTGGGTGCGCACGTCACACTGCTCGACATTTCGCTCGACCGCCTGCGCTACCTCTCGGACGTCCTCGCACCCAACGTCGATCTCCTGTATTCCAACCGGCACAATATCCTCGAGATGATCCGGAAGGCCGATCTCGTGATCGGGGCGGTGCTGCTGCCCGGGGCCAAGGCCCCGCACCTGGTGAAGCGAGCGGACCTGAAGCTGATGAAGCCGGGCTCGGTGGTCGTCGACGTCGCCGTCGATCAGGGGGGCTGCATCGAGACGATCAAGCCGACCACCCACGAGCACCCGACGTACGTGGTGGACGGGATCATCCATTACGCGGTGGCCAACATGCCGGGCGGGGTGCCGCGCACGTCGACGCTCGCGCTCACCAACGCGACCTTCCCCTATACCAAGCGCCTCGCCAAGCGGGGCTGGAAGCAGGCCTGCCGTGACGATCGGTCGCTCTTCCTCGGCCTCAACGTGGTCGAGGGAAAGGTCGTCTATCCGGGCGTGGCTGAAGCGTTCGGCCTCCCCGTGGTCGACCCGCAAACGCTCGTGTGAGCGACCGCTTCCCCGTGGTGCAGGTGCTCCGCCTCCCGCACCATGACGGTCTCCCGCTGCCGGCACGCGCGACCGCCGGGGCGGCGGGATATGACGTCGCGAGCGCGGAGCTCGAGTTCACGCTGCAACCGATGGAACGGCGCCTGGTCCGGACCGGACTTGCGCTGGCGATCCCGGCCGGGTTCGAGGCGCAGGTCCGGCCCCGCTCGGGGTTGGCGTTGAAGCACGGCCTCACCCTGCCGAACTCTCCGGCCACCATCGACTCCGATTACCGTGGAGAGCTGCTGGTTGCGTTGATCAATCTTGGCACCGCGCCGGTGACGGTCGGGCGCGGCACCCGGATCGCGCAGCTGGTGTTCCAGCGGGTCGAGGTGGTGCAGCTCGAGGCGGTGGAGGCTCTGCCGCCAAGCGAGCGCGGGGGTGGCGGGTTCGGGAGTACCGGCGCGTGATCCGCCCTCCTGTCATCTGCTACCACCGCATCGGCGGTCCGCTCGAGCTCGGGATCACCCGGGTCGCCGCCTCGGTGTTCGTGCGTCAGATGACCGGGCTCGCAGAAGCAGGCTGGCGCACCCTCACACTCGAAGAGTTCTCCCGGTCAGCGTCCCCGTATCTCTTTCCCGTGACCCGGCTCTCGTCGGTGGAGCGCACGTTCCTCCTGACGTTCGACGACGGCGACGAAGGGCTGGCGACGATGGCGTATCCGGTCCTGGCGGACCTCGGGTTTACCGCGACAACGTTTCTCGTCACCGACTACATCGGCCGCGAGAATCGCTGGGATGTGCGCTACACCCGGCACCGGCTGCCGCACCTCGACTGGCGGGCCATCGAAGCGTGGCGGGCGCGCGGCTTCGACTTCGGGTCGCACTCGGCGACACACCGCCGGCTCACCTGGCTGAGGAAGCCGGCGCTCACCGAGGACCTCGTCCGGTCCCGGGAGACGCTGGTCCAGCGGCTTGGTCCCGCTGCGGGGCGGGCGATCGCTTACCCGTTCGGGGCCGTGAACCTGGTGACCGTGGAGCTGGCCCGAAAAACGGGGTTCGAGCTCGGGTTCGCCGGGGTGTGGGAGAAGGGCGCGGATCCCCTGCAACTGTCGCGTGTGCCGGTGTACGTGTGGGACGCGGGGCGGGTGCCCGCGGGGCTTCGGATGGGACCGCTCGGCACGATAGGCCGCATGCTGGCCCATGTCGCGAACCGGTGTGCGGTCGGGACCAGCCTGATGCTGGCGCTAGCGCGCCCGTTCCGCCGGCGCGGCGGGTCGGAGGCGGTGCCACCGCGCGAGACCCAGGAGGATCGCACCCGCTGAGGTCCCCGCGTCTGCCGTCATAATCCCTCGACGCCCGCCACGGCCATGCCCATGGTGTGGTATCCCTTGTCGACGTAAATCGTCGTCCCGGTGATGCCCGCCGCCAGCGAGCTGCAGAGGAACGCCCCCACCGTGCCGACCTCCCGCGCCGCTAGCGGCTCGGGGAGCGGAGCGTTCGCCGTGTAGTAGTCCACCATACGTTCGATCTTGCCGATTGCGCTGGCGGCCCGCGACGCCAGGGGCCCAGCGGAAATCGTGTTGATGCGCACGCCGTACTTGCGGCCGGCCTCATACGCCAGGGTGCGCGTGTCGCTCTCGAGCGCGGCCTTGGCCGACGACATGCCGCCGCCATAGCCGGGAATCACCCGCTCGCCGGCCAGATAACTCAGGGATAGGAACGCGCCGCCGGGGCGCAGGTGCGGCGCCAGGCGGGCGACCAGGGATACGAGCGAGTACGCGCTGACGCTGACCGCCGTGAGGTAGCCCGGGCGGCTCGTCTCGAGCAGCGGCTTCTTCACCTCGGGCCCGTTGGCGAGTGAGTGAATGACGATGTCGAGCGGCCGCTCGCCGAAGTCGGCGATGAGGCGCTGGCGTAGTCCCTCGACCGAGAAGTCACCGACGTCCTTGTAGCGCTTGTTCGTGCGGACATCCTCCGGTGCGTCGCCCAGGGTGTCAAAGGCCGCGTCCAGGGGATAGATCTTCTCGAAGGCGAGGAGCGACCCGTCCGGCATCCGGCGGGAATCGTCGATCTTGCCGCGCTCGAGGAGGTTCAGGAAGATATTCAGTGCCGGCGGCCAGGTTCCGGCGCACACCGTGGCACCGGCTTCCGCCAGCGCCTTGGCGATGGCGAAGCCGAACCCGGCGTCGTCGGCCACGCCGGCTACCAGCGCCCGCTTACCCGTGAGATCAATGCTCAACATATGGTCGTTTCCGGTCAGATGAAGAATCGCGCCGCTACGGGAATCAACTGTGGGTGCTTGACCAGCGCTTGGGCGAAAATTCGTCCCAGGGTCCGCTTCTCACGTGGAATGGCGTTGACGGTCCGGGCCAGTCCATTGAAGAAGGCGTCGTCCAGGCGCTCGAGCGCCTGCTTGATCCGGTAATACTTGAGGTGGTCGTCTCCGAGGAGCTGCATCCAGTCGTGATGATAGGCGGCCAGCCGGTCGGCGCTCGTGTCACCGGCACAGATCGCCGCGGCGGCCGTGCGCCCGGCCAGGCGCCCCGCTTTCATCGCGTTCACGATGCCCCCGCCGGAGAGGGGATTGATCATGTGGGCCGCATCGCCCGCCACGAGTATGCCGTCGCCATAGGTCTGCTTGATCGTCGTGTGGACGATGACGCCGCCCACCGTAACCCCGGTCCGTGCGCCGCGCGGGTAGCGCCGGGCGATCCAGGCGTCGAGGTACGCCCGCGCGTTGCGGCCGTCGCTCTTCAGGGCCACGATCCCGAGTCCGACGTTCGCGATGCCGTCTCCTTTGGGGAAGATCCACGCGTACCCGCCGGGAGCGATGCCGTCGCCGAACTGCAGGTAGATCGCATCGGGATCGAAGTCGATACCCTGCACCACGTACTGCGCGCAGGATTCCATGTCGCGTGCGGGCACCCGTGTGTCGAGGCCGGCCCACCGGCCGACCATCGTTTCCACTCCGTCGGCGCCGATCACCACGCGGGCGCGATACACGGCGCGGCCGTCTGGGCCATGCACCGCCACGGCCCAGCGGCCGTCCGCCTCGCGCGTCATGCCCGTCGCTTCGGTGCCGACCTGGAGCTCCGCCCCTGCGGCAACCGCCTCGGCCGCCAGCATGGCGTCGAACCGGGTCCGGTCGAGGATCCACCCCACGTCACGCTCGGCCACCTGGACCTCGGTGTCGTCGGGGGCGAGGAAGATCACCCGGGTGATCTTGCGGGCGGCCCACGGAGCGCCTTCGGGACTCGCAAACTCGCGCAGCCCGGCGTCTCCCACCCCCTCCGCGCATCGCACCGGGGCACCAACGGCGCGGTCACGTTCCAGCAGCACCACTTCAAGCCCGTGCGAAGCCCGGGCAGCCTCGCGGGCCGCGATCGACCCGGCGGGGCCGGCACCCACCACCAGCACGTCGATGTCGGGCATCAGGCGGGGATCATGGCCAGGGCCCCGACGGGGCAGGGCGCGACGCACTTCCGGCAGCCGGTACACGCCGTCCGATCGACCACCAGAGCGGTAAGATCGAGGTGGATGGCCTCCGGGGGGCACAGCGGCAGGCACAGACCACAGCGGTCGCACACGTCGAGGTCCACGACGGCCACTTCGGCCGCACGCGCAGCGGGCATGGGCGTAGGCTAGTCGCTCCCAAGAAGGGCGTCAAGCATCAGCCTTGCTTGGAGTTACGCTTTTCGTTAGGTTGGTGCGCGCGCGCGACACACCCGCCTTACACTTACCAGGAATCGATACCGACACCGTGCGGCTCCGCTGGCCGAAATGGAACCTCGGGGCGTTCAACCCCGCAAGTGAGATCGCCGTGGATCTGGGCACGGCGAACACGCTCGTGTACGTCCGTGGGGAAGGCATCGTGCTGAACGAGCCGTCCGTGGTCGCGATCGAGAAGGCGACCGGCAAGATCCTGGGGATCGGGCTGGAGGCGAAACGGATGCTCGGGCGCACGCCCGACAGCATCCTCGCCGTGCGTCCCCTGAAGGACGGCGTGATCGCCGATTTCGACGTGACCGAAAAGATGCTGCGCTATTTCCTGAAGACGATCATCGACCGCCACGTGTTCCGGGTACGGCCGAAAGTGATTGTCTGCGTGCCCAGCGGCATCACCGAAGTGGAGCGGCGCGCGGTGCGCGATTCGGCGCAGTCGGCAGGGGCGAAGGAAGTCTACATGGTGGCCGAGCCGATGGCGGCGGCGATCGGCGTGGGTCTGCCGGTGGAAACGCCGACGGGGAACATGGTGATCGACATCGGCGGCGGGACGACCGAAATCGCGGTGATCGCCCTGTCGGGAATCGTCTCCGACACGTCGATCCGCACCGCGGGTGACGAGCTGGATCAGGCGATCGTCCAGTTCATGCGCAAGAACTACAATCTCCTCATCGGAGAGCCCACGGCCGAGCAGATCAAGATTCAGATCGGCTCGGCGGCACCGGTGGGAGAGGAGCGGGAGATGGAGGTCAAGGGCCGCGACTTGGTGTCCGGCATCCCGAAGATCGTCCGCGTGCATTCGAGCGAGGTGCGGGAGGCGGTGCAAGAGCCGATCCAACAGATCGTCGACGCCGTGCGCCGGGCGCTCGAGATCACCCCCCCCGAGTTGGCCAGCGACATCGTGGATCGCGGCATTGTGATGACCGGGGGCGGCTCCTTGATCCGCGGGCTCGATCAGCTGCTGCAGCAGGAGACCGGCCTGCCCATCCACCTCGATGAGGACCCTATGACGTGCGTGGTACGGGGGACCGGCCGGATCCTGGACGATCCCGAGAAATACCGCAACGTCCTGACCACGTAGCCGCATGGTGCTCGGGGCGGATCGCTACGCCACCCGGGGCGACACGCTCGTGTTCCTGAGCACCCTCGCCCTCTCCCTCATCGCCATGAGCCTGCCTCCAGGGCTCCGGGACCCGGTGGCGAGCGGGCTGCGTCGCAGCATCCTGTGGCCGTTCCTCCAGCTGCAGGCCCAATCGGAAGAGCTGCGGATCTCGCGCACCAGGCTCGTGCAGGTCACCGCCGCGCGCGACTCGGCGGCGCTCGCCGCCACGTTTCTCGGTGAGCTGCGAGCTGAAAACACTCGACTGCGGGACCTGTTAGGACTGCGCGCCCGTCTGGGCTCCCGGTTCGTGCCCGCCGAAGTCCTGCACCAGGCCTCTCCCACCGACCCACTCACCGTGGTGATCTCAGCCGGTGCCCGGCAGGGGGTGCAGCCGTTGGCCCCGGTGGTGGCCCCCGAAGGATTGCTCGGGATCGTGAGTGTCGCCGACGGGAGCACGAGCGTCGTGGCGACCTGGGCGCATCCGGAGTTCCGCGCCAGCGGGATGGCCGCCGACGGCAGTGTCTATGGGATCCTCTCACCGCGCGGGACTGCGGGCCCGGGGGGCTGGGTACTTGTGTTGGAAGGGGTCCCCTACCGCCAGCGGGTGCCGTTCGGAACGGTGATCCTCACTTCCGGTCTGGGCGGTGTGTTGCCGCGCGGTATTCCGGTCGGCACCGTCATCGCGGTCGCCGGCGAAACGGGATGGGAACGGACTTACCTCGTGCGGCCGGCAGTACCCCCCGGGGCCGTCACGCACGTAATGGTGCTCGTGGAGCCCGGCGCGGGTGACCTGCGCCCGGCCTTCGAGCCGGATTCGGGAGGAGCCCGGCCGTGAGGCGTGGCGACGTGCTGCGGTTCTGGGGGGTCCTCGTGCTGCTCGTGGTGCTGCAGTTCTCGCTCCGCAGCCGGCTCGGCAACGAGCGGGTGGCGCCCGACTTCCTGCTCCTCGCCCTGCTCATCTACACCATCCGCGCCCGGCCCGGAGCGAGTGCGGCGGCTGGGTTTCTGGTCGGGCTGTTGAGCGACGCGTTGACGCCTGCCAGCTTCGGCGCCGGGGCCCTGGCCCACGCGATCGTAGGGTACCTCTCCTCCTGGGCGAAGGCGGTGTTCTTCGCGGAGAACCTGCTCGTCAACGGTGGTTTGTTCTTCGTGGGAACGTGGTTGCGGAACGTCATCCTGGCGGTCGCGTCCGGCAAGCTCGCGGGCCCCCAGATGACCTGGGAGCTACTGGTGTGGTCGCCGTTGGAGGGGGTGACGACCGCGGCGGCCGGGGTACTGGTCTTGATGGTTTTCCGCCAATGGCTGGCGATCCGAATGGAGCAGACATGAGCCGGCTTCCCTCCCATCTATTGGATACCAAGCTGGGCGGCGCGCGGCTCCTGGTCTGGGTGACGAGCGGGGTCATCGCGGTCACCTATTTTCGCACGCAGATCCTGGATCACGGAAAGTACGAGCTGCAGTCGGAGTCCAACCGACTGCGGCTCATCGTTCTGCCGGCCCCGCGCGGGGTGATCACCGACCGGCACGGCACGATCATCGCCGAAAACGTTCCCGGGTACACGGTCGCGCTGTTGCCGGCGCCCGAGTCCGACCTGCGGCGAACGCTGCAGCATATCGCCCCGCTGGTGCACCTCGACGCCGCCGGGATCGAGCGGGTGTTGCTGCGCTATCGGCGCGCTCCGTATCAGCCGGCCCTGGTGCTGGCGGACGCTCCCTTCGACGTCGTGTCCGCACTCGAAGAGCGCCGTCTTACCCTGCCGGGACTGGTGATTCAAACCGAACCGAAGCGGCACTACCCCGATAGTGCGGCCGTCGCGCATCTGGTCGGCATCGTCAGCGAGGTGACCGATCAGGATCTCGCGTCCCGCCAGGGCGGTCCGTTGCGACTCGGCTCGCTCATCGGGAAGGACGGACTCGAGCGCTCCTACGATGACACGCTGCGCGGCTCCGACGGCGAGCGGTTCGTGGAGGTCAGCGCACTCGGGTTCGTCGTCCGCGAAGCCGGCGCGGCGCCGACCTTGGCGGCGGAGGCGGGCGCCACGCTGCGCACGACGATCGATCTCGACCTGCAGCGGTATGTCGCCCGGGTGTTCCCACCAGGCATGCGGGGGGCGGTGGTCGCGCTCAACCCCGAGACCGGAGAAATCCTGGCGCTGTACAGCGCACCTGGATACGACCCCAACGCATTCGTGGGCGGGGTGTCGCCGGAATATTGGCGCGCGCTGCAACAGAACGATGCGCATCCGCTGCTCGATCGCGCGATCCAGGCGCGTTACCCCCCCGGGTCCACCTGGAAGCTGGCCATCGCCGCGATGGCCTTGAAGCGCGGCGTGGTGACGATGCACAGCCGCATGCCGATCCCGTGCCGGGGCGGGCTCCAGTATGGCGACCGCTTCTTCCGGTGCTGGAGCGTCGCGGGCCACGGCAGTTTGACCCTGGAGCAGGCGATCGCCCAGAGCTGCGACGTGTATTTCTACCAGCTCGGGCTGAAGCTGGGTCTGACATCCCTGTTGGAAGACGCCAACGCCCTGGGGTTCCGCTCGCGAACCGGCGTGGACCTTCCCGGGGAGTTGGCGTCCCAGTTCCCGAGCGGCCCGGAGTATTACGACCGCTTGTACGGGCCGCGTCGCTGGACCTCGGCGGTGTCCCTAAATCTCGCGATCGGCCAGGGGGAGAACAGTCAGACGCTGCTCGACATGATGCGGCTGTACCAGATGCTGGCGAGCGATGGGAAGTCGCGCCCTCCCTACCTCGTGAGGCCCGCGCGGGGCCCGACCTACGATCTGGAGCTCTCCCCCGAACAGCTCGCCGGCCTGCGCCAGGCGATGATCAACGTTGTGGAGCGCGGCACGGCGCGGGGCGCCCACCTGGCGGAGCTCACGATCGCCGGAAAGACGGCCACGGCCCAGAACTCGCAAGGGCCGAGTCACGGATGGTTCATCGGCTTCGCACCGGCGGACAGTCCCCAAATCGTCGTCGGCGCCATCGTCGAGTTCGCCCGGCACGGCAGTAACCTGGCGCCGATGGTGGCCCGTGTGATCGCCCACTACCTCGGCGCCGACACCACCGCCGCGCGCTACCAGTTCATTCTGCCGAGCGACACCGCGCCCGGCGACAACCGGCTCATGGGTGCTCCACCAATCGACTCGCTGTCCGATACTCTGTCCGACACTTTGACCGACAGCACGCGTGTTCCAACGATTCCGTGAGCTCGACCGCCCGTTTCTGGGCGTCGTAACGGCCCTGGCCGTCTACGGTCTGCTGATTCTCTACTCAGCGGGGCGGACCGACGTGACGACGGTCGTGTCCACGATCTGGATGCGCCAGCTGGCCTGGCTGGCGGTCGGCATCACCTGCGCCGTCCTCGTATTCCGGTTGTCCCCGCGGTTGTTGGAGTGGGCGGCCCCCTATGTGTACGGGACGGCCGTCTTCGTCCTGTTGCTGACCTTGCTGTTCGGCACCGGGGCGGGAACGGCCGCGGGGAGCAAGTCCTGGATCGCGATCGCAGGACACCGCCTGGGACAACCCGCCGAGCTCGCGAAACTCGCCGTCATCCTCATGCTGGCGCGCTGGCTGGCGGAGCGACGTGAGCCACCCGGGAGCCTGCGCGACCTCGTGTACCCGGGGTTGATCACGGGCATCCCGTTCGGGCTCGTCGTGCTGCAACCGGATCTCGGCAGCGCCATCGTGTTCGTGGCGATCCTGTTCTCCATGCTGTACTGGGCGGGCACTCGGCCCGCCATCCTGCTGCTGTTCGCGTCACCCGCCATCGGCCTGGTGCTCGCCGTGTCGACCGTAGTCTGGGGGACCTGGTTCGTCCTGCTGTTCATTTTCATCTTGTGGGTGCGCCCGTATCTATGGGAAGGGCTGACGGTGATGCTCGCCAACGCCGTCATGGGCGTGGTGGCTCTGCCGTTCTGGCGCCACCTGGCGCCGTACCAGCAGGGTCGGTTTCTGGCGTTTCTCAATCCAGAGGCGGACCCGCGCGCGACCGGGTGGCACATCATCCAGTCGAAAGTTGCCATCGGGTCTGGAGGGTGGTTCGGGAAGGGGTTCACCCACGGCACGCAGAAGCGCCTCGCGTTCCTCCCCGCGCAGCACACGGATTTCATTTTCCCGATCGTCGGTGAGGAGCTCGGCTTCGCGGGCGTGCTGGTGGCGCTGACGCTGTTCACGACGTTGCTGTTCGTCCTGTTGCGAATCGCCCGCCGGGCCACGGATTCGTATTCGAGCTTTTGCGTCTTCGGGATTGCCGGAATGCTGTTCACGCACATCGTGGAAAACGTCGGGATGGCGGTGAACCTGTTGCCCGTCACCGGGATTCCGCTGCCGTTCTTTTCCTACGGGGGCTCCTTCCTGCTTGCGTGCTTCCTCGCCGTGGGACTCGTTCTGCGGGTGGCGTGGGAGTCCCGCCACTCGGGCTATGCAGACATCTCACAATGAGTTACGCGTCAAGGCCTAGCGCACGGGGGAAGGGGCGGCGAGATTGTGCCCTTCCGGACCCCCAAGACTCTCTGCATGGCATGGTTCAAAAAGGAGCGTAAGCCCCGCACCTCCGAGCGCGTGAAGCTGGAGATTCCAGCCGACGCCTGGGAGAAGTGCGACGAATGTGGGCATATCGACATCAAGGAACGCTTCGTGCGCGCCTTGAACGTCTGCCCGAATTGCGGGGCGCACCGCCGGATCAGCGCGCAGGAATACATCGATCTGCTGGTAGACGAAGGCTCCTGGCACGAGCTGGATCAGGGGCTCCGGTCCGCCGATCCGCTGAAGTTCGAGAATTACAGGGACCGGATGCAGGCGGCCATCAAGAAGGCCGGTCCGTTGGAGGCCATCCGAACCGGCTACGGCCGGCTGGACGGACTCTCGGTCAACGTGGGCGTGATGGACTTCGCCTTCATGGGCGGCTCGATGGGCTCGGTGGTGGGCGAGAAGGTGGCCCGCCTGGCCCGCCGCTCCATCGACCGGCACATTCCGCTGATCATCGTCTCGGCGTCGGGCGGGGCACGCATGCAGGAGGGCGTGCTCTCGCTGATGCAGATGGCCAAGGCGTCCGTCGTGGTGGCGGAGCTCGCGGACCGGAGAGTCCCCTTTGTCTCGATCCTGACCAACCCGACGACCGGTGGGGTATCGGCCTCCTACGCCATGCAGGGCGACGTCATCCTCGCCGAGCCTGGTGCGGTAATCGGATTTGCCGGGCCGCGCGTCATCAAACAGACCATTGGCCAGGATCTTCCCGAGGGCTTCCAGACGTCGGAGTTTCTGCTGGAGCACGGGATGGTCGATGCCGTGGTCCCGCGCAGCGAGCTGCGGGAGACCACGGCCCAGCTGCTGCGGCACATGGCCGGCCGGGCCCCGGCGGAGGCGGGCGACTGACGCGTTGGTCCTTCCGGGACGCCTGCCGTTATTTGTTTCCCAGACAAGCCGGCCGGATCAAGTGGAGTCTCGAGCCAACGCTTGGGCTGCTCCAGGCGATCGGTCATCCGGAGCGGCAGTTCCCTACGGTGCACGTCGGCGGCACGAACGGCAAGGGATCGACCTGTGCGTTCCTGGTGGCTGCGCTGCGCTCGCGCGGTTTCCGCGTAGGCCTCTACACGTCACCGCACCTGATATCGGTGCGGGAACGGGTGCTCGTCAATGGCGAGCCGATGAGCGAGGAAGCCTTCGCCGAGTGGACCGCCGTCCTCGAGCCACACATCGAACGCACCGAGGCGAGCTTCTTCGAGGCGATGACCGCCATCGCGTTCGCGGACCTGGCGTCGCGCGATGTGGACGTCGCGGTCGTCGAGGTGGGGCTGGGAGGGCGTCTCGACAGCACGAACGTACTCACCCCCCTGGCGAGCGTCGTCACGAAGATCGCGCTGGAGCATACCGACTACTTGGGGACCGATCTGCCGACGATCGCGCTCGAGAAAGCCGGCATCGCCAAGCCTGGGGTCCCGTTCGTCACCGGTGAGCAGGATCCTGCCGTCCGCCAGGTGTTGGTGGAGGAAGCGCAACGGTTGGGCGCTCAGCCGGTGGTGCGGGTGAGCGCCGGGGAGGTGCCCGAGGGCTTGGAGCTGGGGCTGCGGGGTGCTCATCAGTGGGCCAACGCCTGGGTGGCGTTGGGCGCGCTCAACGCCCTGCCGCCCCCGTTCGGCCCGTTCGGTCCTTGGTTGCCCCCCAGTTTCGCCGAGGCGTATATCCCCGGCCGCTTCGACGTGCGGGGCCGCTGGATCTTCGACGTGGCCCACAACCCCGACGGGATGGCGGTGCTGGTCGCGGCGTTGCGGGAGTACCACCCACCGCGGCCGCTGCACGCGCTCGTGGGCATCCGGAACGACAAGGACTGGCCCGCGATGCTCGCGGCACTGCACCCCGAAGTGGACCGGCTGCTCCTGACCGTGGCGCCCTCGGTACCGGGACCGCAACGGTGGGATGAACGCGACTTCGCCGACGGCCGGCTGCCCGATGCCGCGGTGCGGTTCGAGCCCGACTTCGACCGGGCGCTCGCGGAGATCCAGGACGGCGCGCACACCGTGCTGGTCGCGGGATCGTTTCACACTGTCGGCGATGCGATGGCGCGCTTGCCCGGGTTTGCGCCGATCGGCTAAATTGCTGCGATGCAAGGGAAAGCGCTCCCCGGCTTTCGTGATTTCTACCCCGACGACACCGC
>JBGPIW010000033.1:0-12380 GCA_041485045.1 Gemmatimonadota bacterium
CCCGCCCGTATCGACCAGCCAGAAGCGACGTCCGTTCCAGTCGGCGACGGCAAAATTCCGGTCGCGGGTCACGCCGGGACGCGGATCCACGATCGCGGCGCGCCGGCCGATCAGCCGGTTGAACAAGGTGGACTTGCCGACGTTGGGGCGGCCGATGATGGCCACGGTTGGAGCCCCCTTCACCGCCCCTCCCCCATTGTGGATTGCGGATTGCGGCTCGCGGAATCCGCCAGCGCATCGGCGAAGTCGTAAGACAGGAGGATCTCCATCGGCACCTGGGCGGCCAGCGCATGGACGTCCAGGTCGTCCATGAAGCGCAGGTCGTCGTTCACCGCCTCCGCCGGCAGCAGCGCGAGATCGAGGTCCCGACGGTCCCGCAGGACATCGCGAAACGCCGCGCCCGGGAGCAGGCCGGCCGTCGTCACCGCGGTCCCGAACAGTTGATTCTCGAGCGCCAGCACTTCAAACACCGCGCCGGTCTCGCTCGCCAAGGTCTCGATCACCTGGGGCATGAGCGGCGCCATCGCCGATCCCGTGGCGATTGCGATGCGCTTCCCGGACCAGTCCCCGAATCGCCCCGTGGCCTCGCCGATGCGGGTCTGCAGGTAGCGCACCGCGCCGACGCCGTTCTCGCGCTGCTCGAAGTCACCGTACCAGAGCGCCGGCGGCAGTGCGACGCCCGCCTGGAGGTACAAGTCGTCGGCGCCAAAACACCAGGGATGCCCGCGCTCCGCCACCGCCCGGGCCGCCCAGCGATCCACGGCACTCAACGCCGCGCGGCACTGCGCAGCGCCGGGCGCGTGGACCAGGTTGTGTTTGCTGTATTCGGTCAGCGCGACCGGTACGACCGATACCGACAACACGCCCGCCTCGAGCGCGAACAGATCCCCCAGCGTCTGCTCGAGTACCGCCCCATCGTTCACGCCGGGGACGAGTACCACCTGAGTGTGAAACCGGATGCCACGATCCGCAAACCGTCGCAGCTGAGCGACGACGTCCGGCGCTTCCGGATTGCGCAGCAGCCAGCGGCGCACCACGGGATCGGTTGCGTGAACCGAGACATACAGCGGCGAGAGCCGATACTCCACGATCCGCGCTTCGTCCCAACCCTTCAGATTGGTGAGCGTCGCGAAATTGCCGTAACGGAACGACAGCCGGTAATCGTCGTCTCGGATGTACAGGCTTTCACGCATCCCGGCGGGGTTGCCGTCCACGAAGCAGAAGTCACAATGGTTGGCGCAGCGGCGGATGCGCGGGGGCTCCAATGTGACGCCCAGCGGCATCCCCTCAGGCCGCTCGATGTCGCATTCCAACTCTTCGCCGGACGGCAACCGGGCCCGCAGCAGGAACGCCTCGTCCGCGGTGAGGAATTCCCAGTCGAGGAAGTCCTCCAGCCGCCGATCGTTCACACTGAGGAGCTCGGTCCCCGGCAGAAGACCCAACTCGGCACCGATGGAGTCCGGCGCTACCGACGTTACGCGCAGCAAGGCGGTTGCCCGATGGTTAAAGCGATTTCTCATGCCGAGCGTCGCAACCCCAACGCCGGTAGAAACTTGAGCAACCGATAATATCGCTTAGGTAACCCGGTAACGCCAGCCGATGATGCCGCGGCCGGGACCTTTCACCTGGAACTGCTGGTTGCCTCCGGGCGGCAGCCCCGGAACGTCCACGGCTTGCGACGCCGCCACTCTCCCGCCGGCGTCGAGCAATTCCACCAGGATCCCGAGCGGCTTCGAGGCCGCGCTCCCCAGATTCGAAGCGACGCCGGTGAGAGTGGCTCCGGCGCTATCCCCCACGAGGCTCGCCATGGAGATGTCCACCGAGAGGGTATCGGACAGGGTAGTGTACGCTTGGGCCGAATCGCGCTGGCCACGAAGCTCCCAGGCCTGCCCTGCGATGCGCAGGGCCATCTTGTTCCGCGGATCGATCGCCACCAACCGCCGGGCAGTCGCCAGCGCGTTGGCCGTGTCCTTGGCATCGATGTAGGCGCTCGCCAGCTCGGCCAGGGCGTTGCGGTGATACGGGTTCTGTTGCAGGGCGAGGGCATAGGCTGTGGTTCCGGGCCTGGTCAATTTCGCCTGCAACAATCGCTCGCCCAGATCATACAGATCCGACGCCGAGAGCTGGGCCGCGTGGGCGAAGAGCGCGTCGAACACCGCCGCCGCTTCCGTCTTGCGCCCGGCCTGCGCGTAGATCCCGGCGAGAGCTGTCGCGGCCTCGATGTTGGCGGGATAGGCGGCGACGAGGTCCCGATAGGCGGCCAAGGGTGGCTCGAAGGCCGAGTGGGCCGCGGCGCTGTCGAGGGCCGCCTGCTGTTGCAAGGCTTCCCGCAGCGCGCGACCTCGTGCCACGGCATCCCCTCGGGTGGTCGAGTCCCGGTTGAACGTCTGTTGATCCGCGGGCGAAAGCCTCGCCCCGCGCGCCCGGCGCGACCCCGACGATTGCTGCATCCGAGCCAGCACCGTCGAATCGGCAGCGAGATATGGGGCCAGCGAATCCCTGCTATAGCGCGAGCGTTGCCACTTCTGAACGGCTGGGTCGCTCTGCAGGCTCCGCTGCGCCAATCGCGCGACCGTCAGCAGCGCGTCGCGCTTGGAGTCGGCGAACGTGCTGTCGGCACCGGCCGCCAGCGCGGCCCGGCCCAAGACGGCCGCCGCGGAATCCACCTGATTGCGCCCGGCATAGAGATTCCCCAGTTCAAACAGGGCTCTGGGCGTACTCGGATCCACCGCGTACGCCTGGCGCAGCAGTACGACGGCCGAGTCCGCGTTTCCGGCCTGCCAGAGGGCGCGTCCCTGGTTCAGGGCGGTTTCGGCCAACTGGCCCCGGTATCCCGCGATATCCGCCTTGCACGTCGGCGCCAGCGCCTCGGCCCGGTCGAACGCCGAGTCCGCACCGGCGGCGTCGCCTATTTCCACGTAGTAGCGCCCCAGATAGTACCAGGCCGCCGGATTCTTGTCCTGCCTGTCGTCGCGGATCGATCGCAGCAGGACGTCCTGTGTCTGGTGCAGCATGCGGTCCCGCTGATTGGGCTGCTCGACGGCGATTTTCAGGTCCAAGACCGCGCTGGTGATGCGGAAATGGCCCGGCTCGATCGCGCACGGAGGCTTGGGCCCCACCCATTTCTGCCCGGGCAAGGCGGCGGCGCCGGCGAACACCAGACCGGCGATGACAGCGGACATTCGCATAGGACGCTCCCGAGACAGGGCTGGTGGCGTCGAATCTGCGTGCCGGCCTGGGACTGTCAATGCATCGCGATCCCGAGCTGGCGTTCCGCTTCCGCGACCGCCGCGAACAGCTGCTCGAACGAGTCGATGGTGAACAGCACCTCCTGCAGACGGTCGATCGCGAACGACTGCGCGAGGACCCCTTCCAGCGTGAACGCCCGGCGCTCGCAGCCGGGCCCCAGCGCGTTGGCCGCGTCGCCGTGAGACGAGATGAGCCCGCTGCCGTAGACCTTCACCTCGGTCCCTTCCCGGATCAGGCCGAACTCCACGGTGAACCAGAACAGGCGGGCCATGGCCTCCACCTGCGCGTCGGTGACGGCGGCGGTCGCGACCCGCCCGAAGCGCTGCAGAAAGTCGGCGAACACCGGGTGGGCATGGAGGGGGACGTGGCCGAAGACGTCGTGGAAGATGTCGGGCTCGGGGAGGTAATCGAGCTGGCTGCGGGGACGGACGGTCACGGTCGTCGGGAAGTGCCGTTGTGCCAGGCACCGGAAGAACTCCCGGGCCGGAAGGAACCCCGCAACCGGTACGGCCGACCATCCCGTCCGGGCACCGAGGCGAGCATTCACGTCGGCGAGATCGGGCACCTGATCGGAACGCAGTCCAATGCGCGCGGCGCCATCGAGAAAGAGACGACTCCCGGTCTGTTCCAGCGCGGCCATGCGCCGCGCGAAGAGCAGACCCCAGACGGCGTGTTCTTCCGGGGTGTACGCCGCCCAATCCTGCTGGATAAAGAGAGCCGCGGTGTCGTGATCGGACGTGAGTGGCTCGCGCATATCTCCTCCCGTATGCGGGTGTAAAGACAAACGGCCCGTGATCGCTCACGGGCCGTCCGGAATCGCTGGGGGTGTTCTAGCTCAACTGCGTGCACGCCCCCGGCGCCGGCCCGTGATGCGGGTCGGACGATAGGAATAGGCGTAGCGGCGCCGTTGCGCGATCATATACCAGAGCGGGCGATGGGATTCGAACCCACGACGTCCAGCTTGGGAAGCTGGCATTCTACCCCTGAATTACGCCCGCAAAACCTGCCCCGCCCAAAATGCCTGATTCAGCGGCTGACGTCAACGCCGGACCGCTCGGTCGGCCCGCAACGATCGGTGAACACAACGGGATCGAGCGTGACCGGCGGGTCCGCCGGTCACGCTCCCGGCTGGGTCAGCCGGTCTTCCGGTAGCGCCAGGCGATGATGCCCGCCCCGATCGCCTGGAGCTGAAACGCGTGGTTCCCGCTCCCCGGGATCGCGGGCACGTCGAGCGCCTGCGTCGCGACGACTTTGCCGCCCCCATCCAGAAACTCGAATGTCAGCGAAAGCGGAGCACTCGGCACGTCATGGTAGTTCGACACGACCCCGCCGAGACTCACATTCTGTTCCTCCGGAGCGAACAGTCCGACACTGACATCGACCGGCAGCAGTGAATCCGCCAGCGTCACGTAGCGCAGCGCCGAATCGGTGTGGCTGTTGATCTGCCACGCCTGCGCCACGAGGCGCAGGGAGTTGCGGTTCATCGGGTCGACCGCCACGAGCCTCTGGGTCACCAGGAGCATCTTGTCAGCCTGGCGCAATGCGAAATAGGCGTTGGCCAGGTTGTACAACCCGTCGCGGCTTTGCGGGTTGCGGGCCAGCCCTGCCTCGAACGCCTGGGCCGCCAGCCGATAGTTGCCCGCCGCAGCCGCGTCCCGGTCCTTCGACGCCTGCCGCGCGACCGAGTCACACTTCACGGTGATGCTGCGCCGCTGAATGGCGGTCAGACCCGTCCGATTTCTACCACCTTCGCGGCGGCAATCGGCGCTCACGCGGCTGGTGTCGGGTGAAGGCGGCGCCGCATTGTAGATCGATACGCCCGCGTTGAGGACATTGAGCGGGTCCATCGAATCGGCATGAGCGATGATCTGGGCGTACACGGCCATCGCCGAGTCCTTGTGACCGGTCGACGCGAGGACGTCCGCCAACCGCGCCAACGCTTGTGCGTCGTTCGGAACCTCCTTGAGGTACGCCGCATAGGCCGCGGCCGCGGCGTCGAAATGCCGCGCGGCGTAGAGCGCGTTGCCCGCGTTGAACATCGCGTCCCACTTTTCCCGGACGAACTTCGGGTCGGTCGCCACTGCGACGGCCCGGGCGAAATACTTGGCGGCGGAATCGTAGCGCAGGCGCGTGAGGGAATCGTACGCGGTCCGAGCCGTAGAGTCGGGCAGATTGGGGTACATCGTTCGGAACGCGGAATCCGCCAGGAACACCTCGGCCGGCATGTTGAAGAACGCCGCGGCCAACGTCGAGAACGCCTGGGGTTCGGCGTCGTAGATGACCGTCGCGCGACGGAACGCGGCCACGGCGGAGTCGTAGCGCTGCTCGTTAAGCGCCGCGACCCCTGCGTTGAACGCCGGCACCCACAGCGCATTGCGCCGCCAGAACAGGATGTCGTCTTTGCAGGTGGGGAGCATCGCCTCGGCTCTCCGGAAGGCGGAGTCCGCCCCCGTCGCGTCGTTGCGGACGACATAGTACCGCGCGAGGTAGTACCAGGCTGCCGGGTTCTTGTCCTGCCCGCCCGTGGTCAGGGCCTGAACCAGGGACTTGTTCGCATCGCGCAGGTCCCGCTCCCGCACGTCGTCGAACCGGGTCTCAGCGGCGTTTTTCAGGTAGAGGAGGCCGCTGTTGACCAGAAAGTGTCCCGACTTGATGTCGCACTTGGGCTGCACCCAGTGTCCTTGGGCGGCAAGCGCCGACACCAGCACGAAGGGTCCCAGCAACAGGGCGATGAACGGCTTGCGCATGAGTCCTCACTCCTTGGCGTTCGCGATCAATTCCTCGGCGCCGCGCTGTGCGGCGCGAGCAACCTCGAGCGGCGCCTGACCGAGCGCTTGGGCCGCCGCGAGCACATCTTCGTATTCCGGTTTGACGCGGGGAGGACTTCCCCCCTGCCCTTCGAGCACCTTCACGCGTACCCGAATGTCCTCGCCGAGCCGGACCATCACCTGGCGCCGTGACACGGTCATCCGCTCCGCCCGCGTGCGGCGGACACCCGCCGTCGTGCTGTGCCGGAACAGCGCAGCGGTGACCGCCGCCACGCTCGACTCCGCCACCACGATCTCACACCGAAATCCCATGCGCCCTTTCTTCATCTGCACCGGCCACGTCTGGACGTCCAGGGCACCCGCCGCAACGAGCGCTTGACGCAACGGCTCCACGTATTCCGGGCTCAGATCGTCGATATCTGTGGCGAGGACCGACACCTCGCCTGCCTCCGACGCGGGCTCGGCCAGAAAGATCCGCAAAGCGTTCGGGTAGTGTCGCGGATCGCGCGTGCCCGCTCCCCACCCACTTGCCATCAACCGCCAACGCTCGGGCGGCGGACCGGCCGAGAGCACCCGCAACAGCGCAGCACCGGTTGGCGTCGTGGCCTCCCCCTCAACCGGGCCGCTCACGGCCAGCTCCATCCCTTCCAGCAACAGCGCGGTGGCGGGTGCCGGGACCGGGAGCCGGCCGTGTGCCGCGTCTACCCACCCCGTCCCCACGGCCACGGGACGATGGTAGATCGCGTCCACTCCCAGCCGCTCGAACCCTTCGATCGCTCCCACGATGTCGAGCACCGCGTCCACCGCTCCGACCTCGTGCAGATGCACCTCCTCGGGGTCGACGCCGTGGACGCGTCCCTCCGCAGCTCCGATCGCGCGGAACGCTTCTACCGCGCGTTGTCGGACCCAGTCCGATAGCGGCGCCGCCTCGACCAGTCGCACGAGCTCCGCAACGTGCCGTCCGTGCGGTTGCTCGGGAATCGCGAATTCCACCTGCTTGCACCCGACGGCACCCCGCTGCACGTCCCGAATGGTGACGCGCACACCGGCGAGTCCCAGCCGTTGCGGAAGATCCTCGAGCCACGCGGACGGGACTCCCAGGGACAGCAGTGCCCCGAGAGTCATGTCGCCGCTGATACCGGCGCAGGGGTCGATCACCGCGATAGGCATGGCCGAAGTGACGCAATATAAACGGGTTAGCCCCGATAGAGCCACCCGGCGCCGGTATTGAAGAGCACTACCGTTTCCTGCGGTCCGAGCACGCCGCGCGTCCGCAGCACGCGAGCGGCAGCCAGCGTCGCACCCCCTTCCGGCGCCGCGTCGATCCCCTCGACCGTTTGGAGCTCGCGCGCACCCGCCTCGAGCTCGGCATCGGTCACGGCGACCGCGCCGCCACCACTCTGGCGCAGCGCCGCCAGCATCAACCGGTCACCGAGCGGTGCCGGCACGCGCAGGCCCGCCGCCGTCGTTTGCGGGTCAGGCCAGGGTGTGCAGCGCTCGGCGCCGCTCTCGAATGCGGCGACGACCGGGGCACACCCGGTCGCCTGCACCGAATACAGCCGCGGTAAGTCGCCCGTGATCCACCCGGCCGCGCGCAGCTCGCCGAATGCTTTCCACATTCCGATCAACCCCGTCCCACCCCCCGTGGGATACACGATCGCTGCGGGGACAGTCCAGCCGAGCTGCTCGGCCAGCTCGAGCGCAAGCGTCTTCTTCCCCTCGATGCGATACGGCTCACGCAGCGTGGAAACGTCGATCGCCCCGCTTTCCGCGGCATAGGCCCGCGCAGCCTTGCCGCAGTCACCGATGTGCCCCTCCAGCAGCACCAGCTCAGCCCCGAAGCTGCGGATCTGCGACAGAATCGTGGCCGGCGTGGTCGCGGGTGCGTACACCCGGGCCCTCGCGCCGTCTCGCGCCGCATAGGCCGCCAGCGCGACCCCGGCGTTTCCAGCGGTCGGCACGACGAATCGTTCCGCCCCGGCGCGCCGCGCGCGCGTCACCGCGGCTGCCAGCCCCCGGGCCTTGAACGATCCGGTGGGGTTCACCGATTCGTCCTTGACCAGCAGACGGCCGAAGCCGTATCGCGACGCCAGGCGTGAAGCCTCGAGCAGCGGTGTCCCCCCTTCCCCGAGGGTCACCGCCGCCTCACCATCCGCTAGTGGCAGCCACTCCCGATAGCGCCACATCGTCCAGGGTCGCGTGGCCATTCCGGATCTCAAGTCCGGTGATGGGCGCGCCCGGTACCGCACCAGATACGGGGAGCCGCACTCGGTGCACACGCCGGAGAGGCCGTCCCCCGCGCGGACCGAGCCGCAACCGGAGCATTCGAGTGACCACGGGAGCGTCGTCACCGCCGCTCCAACCGATCGATAATCCGCTCGGCCAGACGATGGGAGAATCCCGGGAGCGAAGCGATTTCATCGCGCGAGGCAGTGCGTACACCCGCCACCGAGCCGAACCGCTCGAGCAGCACGCGACGTCGGCTCGGACCTACGCCGGGGATCGTGAGCAGCTCCGACGTGATGGTCCGCTTCGCACGCCGGTTCCGGCTGTAGCTCACCGCGAAGCGATGGGCTTCGTCCCGCGCCCGTTGCAGCAGCTTCAGCGACGGACTTCGCCGCGACAACCGCAATGGCTCCTCGCGTCCAGGGAGGTACACGTCCTCCTCCCGCTTGGCGAGACTGGCCAGCGGGAGGTCGGATAGTCCGGCTTCCACCGCGGCGGCCACTGCGGCCGAGAGCTGGCCACGCCCGCCGTCCACCACCACCAGATCCGGCAGCGCCTTCTCCTCCTCCAGCCGGCGCCGCAGGAAGCGTCCGACCACTTCGTGCACCGCAGCGAAATCGTCCTGCTGTGGTCCTTTGATGCGGTAGCGGCGGTATTCGGCCTTCTTGGGACGTCCCGCTTCGAACCACACCAGCGAGCCGACGGTGTCCCGGCCCTGGTTGGTGGAAATGTCGATGCACGCGAACGACCGCGGCACGCTCGCCAGTCCGAGGTCGCGCCCGAGCGCGTAGACTGGATCCGCCGCCCGCTCTTCCACGTCGAACGATTCCAACAGCAGGCTTTCGAGCAGGTGGCGCGCATTCTGCTCGGCGAGCTCCACCAGCTTCGCGTTCGTTCCGCGTTGCGGAATCGTCCATTCGACCGTCGGCGCCAGGGACCGCAGCCCATCCAGGTCTTCCGGGACGAACGGCAGGAGCACTCGTCCCGCCCGTGCCTCGAGGGGCAGGTAGAAACGGACGAGGAAGGCCGCGAGTACCACCGCCTCCGGCTCGCCGCCGGCACGCTCGAGGAACCGGTGCTCCCGCGCGATGAGACGGCCATCGCGGATGCGCAGAATGACGCCGCACGCGTCGTCTCCATCGCGTGCAACGCCAATCGCATCGGCGTCTCCCCCTCCGACCCGTTCGACGCTCTGCGGCCGCTCTACCTGTTCGAGCCACTGGAGGGCATCCCGCAGCTGGGCGGCACGCTCGAAATCGAGCTCGGTCGACGCCTGCTGCATCCGCTCACGCAGCCGTGTCCGGACCTCGACCGTCTTTCCCTCCAGGAACAACAGCACGTCGTCAATCATGCGACGGTAGTCCGCCTGGGACTGATAGCCGACGCACGGCGCCCGGCAGCGCTCGATGTGATAATCGAGACAGGGTCTGGGGGGGGCGTCCCCCGGCAGATCGTAGTGGCAGCTCCGCACGGTAAACAGCCGGCGGATGATGCCAAGGGTCTGACGCAACGTCCCCACATCGGTATAGGGCCCGAAGTATCGCGCCCCCTCGAGCTGGATCCGTCGGACCACGAGCACCCGCGGGAACGGCTCCGCCAGCGTGACGGCGATCCGCGGATAGCTCTTGTCGTCCCGCAGCCGGATGTTGAAGCGCGGCTGATGCTCCTTGATCAGGTTGTTCTCGAGGAGCAACGCCTGCGCTTCGTTGGGAACGATGATCGTCTCGAGATCGGCGATCTGGGCGGCGAGAGCGGCCCGCTCGGGCGTGTCCTGATGATCAGGCGCGAAGTACGCGGGCACCCGGCTCCGCAGGCTCTTGGCCTTGCCGACGTAGAGCACTTCGCCGGCGGTGTTCCTCCACAGGTACACCCCGGGCCGGTCCGGGAGCGCGGCGAGCTTGCGAGTGATCAGCGCAGGGACTTCCATAGGCGGCTGGCGTCGGGATGTTTCAGCACCAAGGTGGAACCGAGATACACAGCACCGAAGATACTCACGACGACCAGTGCCAACGGGATCGGGGAAAGGCCTGCGGCCAGATGCGCCGTCGCGACTCCCGCCCCGCTCGCCGCGAGGGCCGCCAGCAGCGTTCCCGCGAAGGCCCGCCAATCCGACCGTGACATCACGGTCCCGATGCGACGATCGAGATCGTTCAGGTGGAGCACGACGTTCACCCATGCGCCGAGCGACGAGCCGAGGGCGATCCCGGCCGGTCCGAAGCGGCGCATGAAGATGTAGGCGAGGCCGCTCGAGAGCAGGACCGAGAACGCGGCGATTTTCACCGGTGTCCGGGTATCGCGCAGTGCGTAGAACCCGGAGGCGAACAGCTTCACGGTCGCCTGCCCCATCAGTCCGATCCCGTATGCGGCCAACACGCCTCCGACGAGCGCCGAGTCGTCCGCGTCGAACCGCCCCGTCTGAAACAACGCGGCCACGAGCACCGGGCCGAGCGCCGCGAACAGGAACGAGGACGGGACGACGAAATAGGTGATGCGGCGGAATCCCGTCGCGATGCGACCGCGCAGCTGGTCATTGGGGGTCGCGGCGATCGCGTCGCGCGACAGCTCCGGCAGGGAGACGGCTGCGACCGACACTCCGAAGACGCTGATCGGCAGGATCTGGATCAACTGGGCGTAGCCGAGACTGGACACCCCGGCGTTGCCCGCAAACGAGCCGAGTAAGGTGTCGATGAGGCCCGAGATCTGCGCCACGCCGGCGCCGAGTACGACGGGCACCCAGGCCAGCAAGACCTCGCGCACCCCGCTCACGCGCGCGGAAAATCGCAGCACGATGCCCTGCAGGAGCGACCAGCACGCCGGGAGCTGGACCGCTACCTGCAGCACGCTCCCGGCGATGGTCCCCCACGCCAGAGCCAGAGCCAGCCGGTACAGCCGTTCGTCGGACGGCAGGGTGGGCGTGACCACCCACGTAGCGGCGCCGACCAGGGCCACGATCCCCGCCACGTTCCACAGCACCGGGGCGGCATACGGTAGGAAGAAGCGGCGGTGAGTGTTCAGGATCCCCAAGCACCAGGCGGAGATCACCATGATCCCCGTCATCGGGAACAGCATGCGGACCAGCACGATCGTCAGGTCTCGGCGTGGTGCGTCGAAGCCGGCGGCCACCGCGGTCGTGATCGCGGGGGCGAGGGCGATCCCCAGGACCGCCAGGACTCCCGTGGCGAGGAGCAGCAAGCCGAGGATCGCACCGGCCAGCCCTCGTGCCGCGATGCGATCCCGCTCATGGAGCGCCGCGTACACCGGGATGAACGAAGCGGAGAGGGTCCCCTCGCCCAGCAGATTGCGGATGGTATTGGGGATCTTGAGCGCGGCCCGGAACGCGTCGGCGGCTATTGTGTGGTTGCCGAAGTAGTAGGCAAACACCCGCTCGCGGACGTACCCCAACACGCGCGTGAGCAGAATGCCGGCGGCCACCTGAGCGGCATGGCGGCCGCCAGAGTCGGCGCGGCCTGCGACGGGCACGGACTAGCTGCCGGAGGGTCCCGGGGTCTTCGGCTTCTCGAGCAGCCGCTGCACGAACTGCAGCTCGTCCTTCATGCCGGTGAGCGAACGGTGCAGCTCTTCCACCTCGCCCTCCAGCAGATCGACTTTCCTGTGCAGCTCGCCCAGCTCCCCCGTTCCGGCTCCACCGCCTTCGAGCCGGCGCGCGATCGAGCGCCCCAGCGGCGAATCGACCAGAATGGCGACGATGGGAATCATCAGGGCGACGAAGACGAGCAGGACGATGGCCGCGCCGAGCATGCCGACAACCTACGAAGCCGTGGTCGCGCGCGCCACTTCATCCATCAGCGCGGCGAGCAGCGGCGGTCCATAGCGGACCGCCATCGACGCGTAGGTGAGCGTCCGCTCCTGCGGCGCGCCTTCGGGGTACAACGCGGCCCGGGCACGCGTCAGCTGACCAACCAGCGAGTCGCTGTTGCGCTTCAAGCTGGCCACCAGCTTTTTCTCGATGTCGCGCATTCCCGAGAGAGCGGCGTTGCGCGCCGATTCCACCGTGCGCTCGAGCGTCGGGTCGACGCGGGCGACTCCGCCCGAGAGGCGCCCGTAAGACGTCCGCAGATCGCGCTGCAGCCCTTCCAGCGTTTCGGCGACTTCTGCCGGCAGCTGATCCCGCACCAG
>JBGPIW010000034.1:0-12216 GCA_041485045.1 Gemmatimonadota bacterium
CGTTGGCGAGCGGCGGAATCGACTGGTAGGCGCCCACACTCAAGGTCACCGGCTGACCCGCCGCGGTGTTGCACGCCGGCGTTGGCTTCGGTTGGGTGCTCCCACTTCCGCACGCCGCGGCCACGAGCGCACCCGACGCCAGCCATGCGATCTTCCTCTTCCTACGTCCCACCGGTGACTCCTTCCGTGAGTGCCGGCCCGCGCGCGAGCGCGCGGCGCAGGCAGATCGGACCGACGATTGCGTGCAGCGCGACGAGCGCGACGGCCAAGCCCTCGAATGATACACCCCATTCGGGGAACGCCCGTCGACCTGCGGCCGCGAGCAGCAGTCCTACCCCGGCTTGCGATATAAGGCCTAGCCACCCCGACTGCGCAAGCTCGGGGGTCACCAACGGACCGCGTGCCGCCCAGCGTCCACCCCAGTACAGCCCGACCGCTCGCAGCCCCCCGAGGAGCAATACCCAGGGCCACAGATCGAAGGCCCCAGCAGCATCGAAGCGCACTCCCAGCAGCGCGAACGCCCCGGCCGCCAGCGCCCCGCCGTGTACGTCGAAACGGCCGCGCAGCAGGACGGCTGTGTCGGCGTCGAAGCGGGCGAGCCCGATGCCCGCGACCAGGGCCGCCAACGTGACTTCGGCCGGTCCGAGAGAGCCGGCTGCCGCCGCACCGAAGGCCACGGCCAGCGCGAATATGGCGGGGTCCGCTCCCCGGAGGCGTCGAAACCGGCCGGCCAGCCAGGCCAACAACGCTCCCGCAATTCCCGACGCGGCCAGCGCCCCGAGGGGCGCGGCGAACGCATCGGGCCGCAGCGCGCCTAGGTTCGCGATCGGACGCGCCAGTGCGAGGGTCACGGAGAACAGCACCACCGCGGCTACGTCGCGCAACGCGTTGAGTCGCAGCACTGCGTCGCCGAGGGCGCCGGACGGCGCGTCGCTGAGCGTGGCCCACACGAGGGCCGGAGCGGCGACGACGGTGAAGGCGCCGAGCACCAGCGACACCGCCACAGCGTCCCGGGACGGCTGGTGTACCGTAAGCGGGAACCACGGGTGTACCGAGTAGACGACGGCCGCGGTGAGGGCGAACGGCGCGATCACCGACGTCGCCAGGTAGCGCCCGAGTCCGGACACGGCACCGTCTCCCTCACGGCGCCACGCCAGCCCGGCGCGCAGCGCGAACAACGCCAGCGCTGTGTCGCCGACGACTCGCAGGGCATCGACCTCGTCCCCGCGGACGGTGCCCAGCCAGTCGGGACGGAGCAGCAATCCGGCGGCAACGAAGCCCGACACGCGCGGCAGCTGCCACCTGAGCGCCAGCCGCCCGGCCAGCTCCGCGGCGACGATCAGGACGCCGAGCGCCAGCGCCGCGCGGGCCGCGACCGGCGCCCCCGCGGTGAAGTGATGGGCCAGCGCCAGCACGAGCGCGAGGGCGAAGAGCGCGATGACGATACGCATGGAGTCGGCGAAATTTCGACCTCGCAACGGGTTTTGACAATGCGAGCCGGCGCCCGTATCTTCCGGTCGGAACTCGCGATCTGCCGATGGCCTTCGTTCATCTCCATACACACAGCGAATACTCTCTCCTCGACGGCGCCAACCGCATTCCGGACCTGCTCGACCGGATCGTGGCGCTGGGGATGGATTCGCTCGCGATTACCGACCACGGCAACCTCCACGGGGCCTGGGCGTTCTACGAAGCGGCGAAGGCACGAAAGGTCCGTCCGATTCTCGGCTTCGAGGCCTACCTCGCCTTCGGGAGCCGCCTCGCCCGCGAAAAGCCCGCTGATGCGCCGGGGCCGTATTCCCACCTCGTCCTCCTAGCCAAGAACCGCGACGGCTACCGGAACCTCGTGAAGTTGTCGTCGATCGGGTTCCTCGAAGGGTTCTACCGCCGGCCGCGCATCGACCGGGAGGTGTTGGAGCGGCACAAGGACGGGCTGGTCTGTCTCGCGGCCTGTCTCTCCGGAGAGATCGCGTTGTACCTGCGTGCCGGCAATTATGAGGCGGCGCGGGACAGCGCCGCGTACTTCGCGCGGCTGTTTGGCCCCGATGGATTCTGGCTCGAGGTGCAGAACCACGGGATCGCGGACGAAGCGGTGGTCACGACCGGGATGTTCCGGCTCTCCGAGGAGCTGGGAGTACCCGTCGTCGCCACCAATGACGCTCACTACCTCCGCAAGGATGACGCTGAAGCGCACGACGTGCTGCTCGCCATCGGCACCGGGAAGGACCTGGACGATCCAAAGCGGTTCCGCTTCTTCGGGGCGGAGAGCTACGTCAAGAGCGAGAAGGAGATGAAGCCGCTGTTCCCGGGCCGACCGGACGTCTTGGCCGAAACGGCGCGGGTGGCCGAGCTGTGCGAATTCGATTTCGAAAAACGCTACTTCCTGCCGCAGTATCCCCGGCCGGCGGAGTTCGCGACCGACAACGACCTCCTGGTGCACCTCGCCCGGGCCGGAGCGCGCGAGCGCTACGGCGATCCCCTGCCCCCGGCTGTGGAAGAGCGGCTGGTCTACGAGCTGGACGTCATCCAGCGCACCGGCTACGCCGGATATTTCCTGATCGTGTACGATCTCGTGAAGGCGGCGCAGGATCGCGGCATCCCGGTGGGGCCGGGGCGCGGCTCGGCGGCCGGTTCCTTGACCGCATACGCCCTGCGCATCACGAGCGTCGATCCGCTGCGTTTCGACCTGCTGTTCGAGCGATTCCTGAATCCTGAGCGGATCTCCATGCCGGACATCGACCTCGACTTCTGCTTCGAGCGCCGCGGTGAAGTGATCGAGTACGTGCGGGCGCGGTACGGACGCGAGTCGGTGGGGCAGATCATCACCTTCGGGACGATGAAAGCCCGCGCCGCGTTCCGCGACGTCGCGCGCACCCTGCGGCTCGAGATCGGCGAGGTGGACCGCGTGACGAAGCTCATCCCTGCCGGTCCGGCCGCCGTGTGGAGCCTGGCAGAGGCGGCGCAGAAGGTCCCCGAGCTGCGCGCCATCGTTGAGCAGGACGACCGCGTCCGCAAGGTCATCGATCTTGGCAGCCGCATCGAGGGTCTGGCGCGCCACGCGTCGGTCCACGCCGCCGGCGTGGTGATCGCGCCGGGCCCCCTTGCCGACTACGTGCCCGTGTGCCTCGCCCCGCAGGATCCCGAGGCGATCATCACGCAGTACGACATGGTGGCGCTCGAGAAGGTCGGCATGTTGAAGATCGACCTCCTCGGCCTGCGCACGCTCACCGTCATTCATGACACGGTGACGATGGTGCAGGAGCGACACGGCGTGACGCTCGACATGGACGGGTTGGACCTCGAGGACCCCGAGGTATACCGCCTGCTGCGCTCGGGGCACACCGCCGGTGTGTTCCAGTTCGAGTCTCCGCTCGCCACCGACTGCCTCCGGCAGATGAAGTGCGATCGGTTTGACGACCTGGTCGCCACCAACGCATTGCTCCGTCCGGGCCCGCTCGACACGGGAATGCACCTCGTCTTCATCAACCGCAAGCTGGGGCGCGACCCGGTCCGGTACCCCCATCCGGCGCTCGAGGAGCTGCTGCGCCCCACGTACGGCGTGATCACCTATCAGGAGCAGGTGATGCGCATCGCCAACGTGCTGGGAGGCTACTCGCTCGCGGAAGCCGACGTGCTGCGCAAGGCCGTGGGCAAGAAAATCAAGGAGCTGATCCAGGAAGAGCTGACGCGGTTCGTCGAGCGCGCCGTGTCGCGGGGGCACGACCGCAAGGTCATCGAAGATATCGCGGCGCAGATCGAGACCTTCGGACGCTATGGGTTCAACAAGTCGCACGCGGTCGCGTACTCCATCCTCTCCTACCAGACGGCGTGGCTCAAGGCGCACTACCCGGCGGAGTTCCTGGCGGCGCTCCTATCGAGCGAGATCGGCGACACCGACAGCGTTGTGGAGTACATCAACGAGGCCCGGGAGCTCGGACTGGAAGTGCTGGCGCCCGACGTGAACGAGTCGCGCTTCAAGTTCGCGGTCGTCGGCGAGCGGCGGATCCGGTTCGGGCTGGGGGCGGTGAAGATGGTGGGCGAAGGCGCGATCAGGTCCATCATCGCCGGCCGTGCGGACCAGCCGTACCGCTCGTTAGTCGAATTGTGCGAGCGCCTCGACCTGCGGCTGTGCAACAAGCGGGTCCTGGAAGCCCTGATCGATGCCGGCGCCTGCGACTCCCTGGGCGGCCATCGCGCCCAGCTCGTGGCCGCGCTCGAGCATGCGTTCGGGGAGGCGCAGGCCCGACAGGTGGAGCGCGACGCCGGCCAGGGTGCCCTGTTCGGCGACCACACCGCCGCCGCCCCCGCTCCGCACACACCGCTGCCGGAGGTGCCACCCTGGAGCGAGCAGGACCGGCTCACACGCGAGAAGGCGGTCCTGGGATTCTTCATTTCCGGGCACCCCCTCGCCAAGTTCCGTGCGGAGGTGGAGCTTTTCGGGAACCGGACCACGGCCACGCTCGGGACGTGGAGCGAACAGAAGGTCGCGGTGGCCGCGGTCGTCACGGTGGTGAAGCGGCAGGTTTCGAAGAAGTCCGGAGCCGAATACGCGCGGCTCGTGCTCGAAGATTTCCACGGCACGGCGGAAGCGCTGGTATTCCCGGAGGCCTGGGCGCGGCTCAATTCCGTGATTCGGACCGACGAGGCGCTGCTGCTCACCGGCAGCTACAGCGCCCGCGACCGGGGCGAGGAGGCGGCGCCGTTCATCGTCGAGGCGGCCCGGCCCCTCGAGGATCTCAAGGCGAGCGGGCAGGTCGGTCTCGCGTTGCGCTGGAGCGCCGAGCGTCCACCGGAGCCGGATGCCACCCGGGCGGCGGCCGCCCTGTGCGCGGCGCACCCCGGTCCGGCGCCGGTGCTGGTGGAGTGGGAGGGCGGCAACGGCGGCGGGGACGCCCGCGCCACTCCGCTCGCGGCCCGGCTCATGAGCCGGACCTTGCGGGTGGAACCCGATGAGGAGCTGCTGGGCGCGCTGCGCGGCATTTTCGGGGCCGACGGGGTGCGACTCGTGAAAGCGAGCTGACGCGCAATGGCGACTTACACGCTCGACTTCGAGCGTCCGCTGCTCGAAATCGAGCGGCAGATCGAGGAGCTGAAGAAGAACGGCGGCGAGCCGGGCGCCGACACCGGCCCGCTCGAGCGCCAGTTGGCCGAGCTGCGGGCCGAGATCTACCGGCATCTCAGCCCGATGCAACGGGTGCAGGTCGCCCGGCATCCGCGGCGGCCGTACGCGCTCGATTACCTGCGCACCATCTTCATCGACTTCGTCGAGCTGCATGGGGACCGGCTGTTCCGCGACGATCCGGCCATGGTGGGCGGCTGGGCGCGGCTCGACGGCACGTCGGTGATGGTCATCGGCCACCAGAAGGGCCGCGACACCAAGGAGAACCTGCAGCGCAACTTCGGCATGGCCCACCCTGAGGGCTATCGCAAGGCGATGCGGCTGATGCGGCTCGCCGAGAAATTCCACGCCCCGGTGATCACCTTGATCGACACGCCGGGCGCGTATCCGGGACTGGCGGCCGAGGAGCGCGGGCAGGCCGAGGCGATCGCCCGCAACCTGCTCGTCATGGCGTCGCTGCGGACGCCGACCATCGCGGCCGTGATCGGTGAAGGCGGGTCGGGCGGGGCGCTGGCGGTAGGGCTCGCCGACCGGGTGCTGATGCTCGAGAACTCCGTGTACTCCGTCATCACACCGGAAGGGTGTGCCGCGATCCTCTGGAAGGATGCCAGCCAGCGCGAACGCGCCGCCGAGGCGCTCAAGTTGACGGCGGAAGACCTGCTGGGCCTGGGCGTGATCGATGAAATCATCCCGGAGCCGGCGGGCGCCGCGCACGCGGACCCGGAGGCCACCGCGCAGGCGCTGGGCGGGGCGCTGCGCCGCCACTTGCGCGAGCTGCGCCGGATCAAGATCGACAAACTGCTGAAGCGGCGCGAGGAGAAATACCTCTCGATGGGGGCGCTGAGCGAGAAGTGACGGCGGTCATCGAGGTCCGGTTCAAAGGGAACCGGCTGGAGTTCTTCAATTGGGCGGCCGAGGAGCCGCCGGCCCTGCATGACCCGGTCATCGTGGAGGTCGAGCGTGGCCAGGACCTCGGCCGGGTCTCCGCCGTCGGTGACGTCGCGCTCAAGAAGTGCGCCCGGGGATGCGGCGGGTGCGCGATCGCCGACGCGCCTAAGTCGGTCGAGCGGCGGGTGCTGCGCCGGGCCACGTCGGGAGACGTGGAGCAGGCCGAGCGCCTGCAGGCGGACGAAGACACAGCCCGCCGCACCGCCCGCGAGCGGGTCCGCACCCACGACCTCCCGATGAAGATCTCCGACGCCGAGTGGCAGTGGGACCGCCGCAAGCTCACGCTGTATTTCACGGCCGAGCAGCGCGTGGATTTCCGCGCTCTGGTGCGCGATCTCGCGGGCGTGTTCCGGACGCGGATCGAGCTGCGCCAGATCGGCGCCCGAGACGAGGCGCGGCGTCTGTCCGGCATCGGCCGCTGCGGCCGCGAGTACTGCAGTGCCAGCTGGTTGCCCGAGTTGCGACCGGTAAACCTGTCGGTCGCCAAGGACCAGCACCTCTCGCTCAACCCATCCCAGATCTCCGGGCCGTGCGGGCGCCTGCTCTGCTGCCTCCATTACGAGCACGACTTCTATGTCCAGAGCCGCAAGCGATTCCCGAAGGAAGGCAAGGTGCTGCAGACCTCGGTGGGCCCCGAGCGGGTGCTCGCCGTGGACATCTTCCGGGACCGCGTGACGCTGCGCTCCGAAGAGCATGGCACCCGGGTAGTGCCGCTCGAGCGTCTGCGCGAGGAGCTGGGCGACGCGGCGCCGCCGACGCCCCCGACGCCGGACGTCACGCCCCCCGCGACCCCGTCGGCCACGGTGGCCTCGCCCGCCCCCACCGCCCCGACCGCCCCGACCGCCCCGACCGCCCCCGCCCCCCCGACGGAACCGCGGACCGGCGAATGCCGGCGCCAGCGCCGGCGCCGCCGGCCGCGCGGCGGCGGAGGGCCGCCGGCCGGTGCCTGAGTTCTACCTCACAACCGCAATCGATTACTCCAACGGCGACCCCCATCTCGGCCACGCGCTCGAGAAGGTCGGCGCCGATTGTGTCGCGCGCTGGCGCCGCCTGCGGGGCGATCCGGTTCGCTTTCTCATGGGGATGGACGAGCACAGCCAGTCCGTCATACAGGCGTCCGCGCGGGCGGGGGTCACCCCGCAAGCATGGGTCGATCGCATGGACGCGACGTTCCGAGGCTACTGGCAGCGCCTCAACTGCAGCCATGACGATTGGATCCGGACGACGGAGCCGCGGCACATCCGCGCCGTCACCGCCCTGCTGCAGCGCATTCAGACCCGGCGCCCGGAGGATCTGTTCGAAGCCGAATATGAAGGCTTGTACTGTACCGGCTGCGAGGAGTTCAAGCAGGACAGCCAGATTGTCGACGGCCACTGCATCGAACACCCGACGCTCGACCTCGTCTCCAAACGGGAGCGGAATCACTACTTCCGGTTGAGCGCTTACCGCGACCGGGTGCTGGAGCTCATGACGTCCGGGGCGTTCGTCGTCGATCCCGCAATCCGCCGCAACGAGGTGCTGCGGCTGCTCGAGAGCGGGTTGCAGGATATTTCCATCTCGCGCCAGCGACTCCCGTGGGGCATCCCCTACCCCGGGGATGCGCAGCAGACCGTCTACGTCTGGTTCGACGCTTTGATCAACTATCTCTCCGCAACGGGATTCCCCGACGAGGGTTTCGAGCGGCGGTGGCCGGCGGATCTCCACGTCGTCGGCAAGGGCATCACCCGGTTCCATTGCGTCGTGTGGCCGGCGATGCTGCTCGCGGCCGGCCTCGCGCTGCCGCGCCGCGTCTGGGCGCACGGCTACGTGCAATGGGGTGGAGCCAAGATGAGCAAAACGGCCGGCACGGCCGTGAGCCTGGACGGAGCGATCACCCGTCACGGTCCTGATGCGCTGCGCTACTTCCTGCTGCGCGAGATCGGCTTCGAGAGCGACGGCAACTTCACCTGGGAGCGCTTCGACGCGCGCTACGTCGCGGACCTCGCCGACACATTCGGCAATCTCGCCTCCCGCACGTTGTCGATGGTGCAGCGCTACCGCGCCGGTGTCGTGCCGCCCGATCCGGGCGGCTTCGCGACTCCGCTCGAACACGACGCGCGCGAGATCCTGACCGGCTACGCGCGCGACATGGATGCGCTCGCCCTCGAGGGAGGTGCCGCGCAGTTGATCGCGCTGGCAACGCGCGCCAATCGGTACGTGGAAGAGACAGCGCCCTGGAGGCTCGCAAAGGAAAAGCGCGAGGGAGAACTCGATACCGTGCTCGCGAATCTGGCGCGGACCGTCGCTCGCCTGGCCGTCCTGGCGCAGCCCTTCATGCCGGAGATAGCCGCCCAGCTCTGGGAGGCGGTGGGAGGGGCCCGCCCCCTCGGGGAGGCGGGATTTGGCGCGGTCGAGTCGCTCGACCCCGCCGGGTGGTCAGTCCGCAAACCACCACCCCTTTTCCCGAAAGAGCCCTAAGCGCCGTGGGGGGGCGAGGCTGCAGATTGGCCCACGGCGGCGTGACTTGGCTCACCTTTTGTGGCGTTGACGCCTCGTACGCCCGGGCCTATTATTGGCTTCCCTAAAAACCGCCTGAAGTAAGTGCGGGAAAACGACATATATGCGGCGTAGCTCGGATCGCAAATGGACGGTGATGGTAGTCCCCCACGGTTCGGGCTCGTCCCGCGCCGTGGAGGTGTCCCACGCCGTCCTGAAAACCTTCGTGGGTATCGGGGGTGTGATCGTGCTGCTGCTGCTCGTGCTGGGCGGGGCCGCCTTGTCGCGCGGCGTGAGCATCACCAAAGGCCGCATGCTCGAGCGGGAGAACCACCTGCTCGCCGACGAGATTCAGCGCATGCGCTCGCGCCTCGCCGGCCTGCACGACACGCTGTCCACGTTCAATCAGCGTGCCCAGGAGCTCCGCGTGCTCGCCGGCCTGTCGCCCACCGACTCGAGCGTGCAGGAAGCGGGCATCGGCGGCCCGGTCGGCACGTGGTCCGAGCGCGACAGCCTCACCGCCTCCGGTGCCCTCGGCACCCAGGCGCTCGGGGCGCGGGAAGATCTGGACGGGTTGACCCGGCGCGCCAACGTCCTCGTGCGGTCCATCAACGAAGCCTACGACTCCCTCTCGACACACCAGGCGCGGATGGCGGCCACCCCGTCCATCATGCCGACCAAGGGATGGCTCACCAGCGCTTTTGCGGCCGAGCGCGTGCACCCCATCCTGCACATGGCGCGCCCGCATGAGGGCATCGACGTATCGGCGCCGATGGGAGCCGAGATTGAAGCGCCTGCCGCCGGGGTCGTGACCCAGGTCACCTGGGAAGACGGCTACGGCAACATCCTGACGATCGACCACGGCTACGGCGTCGTCACCCGCTACGCGCACTGCTCCAAGATCCTGGTCGGCCGCGGAGCCCGCGTGAAGCGCGGGCAACGCATCGCCCTCGTCGGGTCCACGGGGCTGTCCACCGGACCGCACGTGCACTACGAAGTGTGGGTGAACGGCAAGCCGGTCAACCCGATTCACTACGTGCTGCCGGACGCCATCGTCGATTAGTTGAACTTCACCTGCGGCGCGGTGTCCGCCGCCGCCGTCTCCTGAAAATATGTGCGCGCCTTCGCCCCGGTGACCTTCGCGGTCAGCACCTGGGGGAACCGCCGGATGTAGGCGTTGTATCGGTTGACGGCGTCGTTGTAATCCTGACGCGAGACCGCGATGCGGTTCTCCGTGCCGGCCAGCTCGTCCTGCAGGGCACGGAAATTCTCGTTCGACTTGAGCTGCGGATAATTCTCCACGATCGCGAGCAGGCGGCCGAGCGGGGCGTTGAGCGCCTGATTCGCATCGGCCATTTGTTGCGGATCGCCGCTCTGGATCGCGCCGGAGAGGCGGGAACGCGCGTCCGCCACCGCGATGAAGATGTCGCGCTCCTGTTTCGCATACGCCTGCACCGTGGCCACCAGGTTCGGGATGAGGTCGAAGCGCCGCTGCAGCTGCACTTTGATCTGCGCGAACGCCGCATTGGCCTGCTCGTCGTAGGTCTGGATCGTGTTGTAGCCGCAGCTGGCCAGGAACAGGACCAGCACCGGCCAGAGACGTCGTGTGGCGTTCACGCGGGACTCTCCCCTCTGTGGTTCGATCAGGATCGATTCACGTAATCCGCGGTCTTGGCGACCGCTTCCAGGTACGCTGCCGCCCGCGGATCGCGGGCCGCGAGCCGCAACGGCGTCCGTCCCTCGACGTGCGCCACCACATCCGCGAGGTCCTTCGCGGGGAATCCCACGACGGCCGCCGCGGCGAGTACCACTTCCGCGGGTGTGGCCGGCACCGGGGTGCCGGCGAGACGCAGGGTCGTGCGCAGCATCGTCAGGAACCCGGAGGCGCTGCCCGTGACGAGAGCGCTGAGGCGACCGGCATCGCCTTGCAGGCCGACGTAGCCCTGCCGCAGCCGCACGAGTTTCCCGACCAGCTCGTGCTCGAGCTGGCGCTGAACGTCCTCCCGCTGCACCGTGATCCCCGACCACGGATCACGGCCAGCCAGGAGGCGGTACGCGGCGCGGATGTCCTCGTATTCGATCGCAAAGGCGTCGGCCGAAGCCTGCCATTCCGACTCCGTCAGGACGATCGGCGGCGGGTGCCCGGCCTGGATCCACGGCGCCACGGCCGATGCCAGCGCATCGAGCAATCCCTGGTCCACCCCGTCGGCGATGAGCAGCGTGTCGACCGACTTGCGGTCCGCGGCCCCGGGCCGCGCCGCCGACCCGTAGACCAGGATGGACACCACGCGGCCGCCCAGCGCGACCGACACCCGCGCCGCGAGGTCCTCGACCGATGTGATCTTCACGGCCATTAGAATTTTCCTCCCGCGCCGCCGCCCGAAAAACCACCCCCGCCGCCAAACCCGCCGAATCCACCCCCGCCACTCCCACCCCCACCCCCACCCCCACCCCAGCCCCCGAATCCGCCGCCCGACCACCCGCCGCCGCCCCAGCCGCCGCCACCCCACCACGACCTGCCACGGCGGCCACGCCCCCCGCCCATCAGCGCCGCACCCGCCATTCCCCTGAAGATGAGGACGAGGATCACCAGCGCGACGATTCCCGCCACCGCTCCCGGCCGCAGAGGACGACCCTCGGCGCTGGGGGGAGCGGCCGGCCCGCTCAGCGTCACGTGAAACTCGTTGGCGAACGCCTGGGCCAGGAGGTTGACTCCGGTCTCGATGCCTGCGCCGTAGTCCCCCCGCGCGAGGGACGGGACCATCGCATCCCGAATGCGCCCCACGCGGCCATCGGGGAGAAAGCCCTCGGCACCGCGCCCAGTGGCGATGAAGATGTCGTGGCTGCTGGGCACGACGAGCACCACAACGCCCAGATTCCGCGCCGGGTCGCCGGCCTCCCCCGTTCCCCCCAGCTTCCATTGCCGCCCGATCTGCAGCGCAACGTCGCCTGCCGAGTGTCCACCCAGGTCGGGCAGGGTCACGACCGCGATGTCGCCCCCCGTCTTGTCCCGTACTTCCCGCAGCACCCCCTCCATCCGTTGGGTCACGGCGGCGGGAATGACGCCGGCGAAGTCATTCACAAACCCCCGCGGGGCCGGGAGTTGAACCGCGGAGGTCTGAACGATCAGCCACAGCTCGCGCCACATGGGAGAGGAAAGCTACACCAGCCGGGATTGTACGGGACGGCTTGACGGTCGCGCGGGAACGGCTTAAATGGTAGAGGAAGAACTTCGGTATCGAGGTTGCATGAAACCGCCGGGCACCTCCTTCTTGCTCGCCAGCTCCCTCCTCGCATTCGGCTGTGCCCATGGCGCGCGACATGAACATGCGGCGCCGAGGCCGATCGGTCTGTTCATCGACGAGGATCGGATTCGGCGCTCCGGCGGCGCGACGGCGTGGGACGTCTTGAAGCGGGAAGCTCCCGTCATGTCGTTCTCGGAAAACCGCAACGGGCAACCGTCCCGGTTGGGGCGGCGCGGCCGGGCGAGCATCATCCTCCAGGACTCCCCCCTGGTGTTTCTCGACGGCGTGCGGATGGAGGACTTTCGCGTCCTCGCCGACCTCCCCGCGGCGACGCTGCAGGACATCTGGGTGCTCAACGGTATCGACGGCACCACCTATTACGGGACCGACGCCGTGGCCGGCGTCGTCCTGGTGCGCACGAAAAAAGGC
>JBGPIW010000035.1:0-11976 GCA_041485045.1 Gemmatimonadota bacterium
GGCGCAGCGGCCCGTGTGGCGCGTGACCCCCGAGGTCGTGGCCCAGATACGGGGCGCGCTGCCGTCCGAGTGGGATCTGGTCGAGGTCCAGGCCGCGGTCTCCTCGGACGGCGATGGAGGGGCCGGGTCTCCCGAAGCGGTAGCCGCCGCACGCGGCGCGGAGATCTACCTTGGCTTCGGGGTTCCCCCGGGCGTGGTCACCGGCGGCAGCGGCACCCTACGATGGGCGCACAGCTGCACGGCCGGCGTGAGTGCGGGCCTCGCTGCCGCGCTGCGCGGCAGCGGGATCCACTTCACCAACTCCGCCGGGGTACACGCCGAACCGGTCGCCGACTGGGTGCTGGCGGCGATCGCCTACTTCGCCAAAGGCCTCGATCACACGGTCCGAGCGCAGGCTGAGCGCCGCTGGATCCAGGGCGCCTTTGGCGACCGCACGATCCGGGTGCGCGAGCTCGCCTTCCTGCGCGTGGGGATCGTCGGATTGGGTGGCATCGGCAGCGCCGTGGCCCGGCGGGCGCTGGCCCTGGGGATGCGCGTCGCCGGGATCCGGCGCCGGCCCGACCGGGGCGGGCCGCCGGGGGTGGCCTGGGTCGGTGGCGGGACGGACCTGGGACGGCTCGCTGCCGAGAGCGACGTGCTCGTGATCACCGCCCCGCGCACACCCGAAACCGACGGCGCGGTGGGACGCGCCACGCTCGAGCGGCTCCCCGCCGGCGCCGTCGTCGTCAACGTCTCGCGCGGCGCGCTGTTGGACGAGCAGGCGTTGCTCGAGCGCCTCGAATCGGGGGCCCTCCGCGGGGCGGCGCTCGACGTGTTCGCCACGGAGCCGCTGCCGCCGGAGCACCCGTTGTGGACGCATCCACGCGTGCTGGTGAGCCCGCACGTGAGCCCGGTGACCGATCGGTTCTGGGAGCGCGAGGCGGCCCTCATGGTGGACAACATCCGTCGCTATCTTGCGGGGACGCCGCTCGCCAATCTCGTCGACCTGGACGCCGGATACTGAATGGAAAAGATCATCAAGGCCGCCATCGACCGCGGCGCGTCGGACCTCCACATCAAGGCCGGGGACGTGTTCCGGGCCCGCATCAACGGCCGGCTGGTTCCACTCACCAAGCAACGCCTGACGCCCGAGCAGACCAAGGTCATCGCGCAGAAGCTCATTCCGATCGAGGAGGACCGGGCGCGCATCGACAAGATCCGGGACTACGACTGCTCGTGGGGCATGCCGGGCATCGGCCGCTTCCGGGTCAACATCCTGCGCCAGCGCTCGTCGTTCATGATCGTCATGCGGGTGATTCCCTTCGACGTGCCCACGTTCGAGACCCTGAAGCTGCCGTCGGTGCTCGCCCAGGTCGCGACGGCGGAGCGGGGGATGATCCTCGTCACGGGCGTGACCGGGTCCGGGAAGACGTCCACCATGGCCGCGATGGTCAATCACATCAACCAGACGCAGCACAAACACATCCTGACGCTCGAAAACCCGATCGAATTCCTGCACCGGGACGTCAACTGCTCGATCACACAGCGGGAGATCGGCACCGACACCGACGATTTCCGGATGGGGCTGCGCGCCGCGTTGCGCCAGGACCCCGACGTCATCATGATCGGAGAGATGCGGGACGCCGAGACGATCGATACGGCGATGAAAGCGGCGGAGACCGGCCACCTATTGATCTCGACGCTCCACACCCCGGATGCCGTCAACACCGTGAACCGGGTCATTTCCATGTTCCCCTCCGAGGAGCAGGGCATCGCCCGGCTGCGCCTGGCGGAGTCGCTGCAGGCGGTGGTCTCGCAGCGCCTGCTGCCACGCGCGGACGGCGCGGGCCGCGTGGCGGCGATCGAGGTGCTCATCGTGACACCCGCCGCACGCGACATGATCCGCGACCCGGCCCGGACGCCCGAGCTGCACGAGTACATGCGGGAATCGCACGAGCAGTACGGGATGCAGACCTTCGACCAGAATCTGATGGAGCTGGTGGGCGAAGGCGCGGTCTCGTACGAGACCGCGATGATGGCGTCGACCAATCCGGCGGACTTCGAGCTGGAGATGCGGACGTTGCGCCGCCGTACCGTGGTGGAGCGCGCTCCGGTCATCGAGCCGACGTCGGATACCGCGGCGGCCGACGGCTCCTCGGATCGTCCGGTCGGGTTCTCCGACGGCCTCTCCGACATCCTGCCCGGATCGTGACGCCGACGTCGTCGCCGTCCCGTCGGGTGTCGGGTATCCTCGCCCCGGTCACCACGCCCTTCGATCCCGCCACCGGAGAAATCGCCATTGAGCGGGCGACGGCGAATGCGCGGCAGCTGCTGGCGGATGGACTCGACGGGCTCGTCGCAGCCGGCTCCACCGGAGAAGCGGTGTTGCTCGATCCCGAAGAGCAGCGCCGCCTGGTCGCCGCCCTGCGGGTCGTCGTCCCGCGCGATCGCTGGCTCCTGGCCGGCACCGGGGCAGAGTCTACCCGGGCGTCGATCGCCCTGTCGCGCGCGGCGGCGACCGAGGGGGCGGACGCGGTGCTGGTGCGGCCGCCGGGCTACTTCAGCACCGCGCACTCCGCCAACAGCCTCGTGGCCCACTACCGCGCGATCGCCGATGCGAGCCCCGTCCCGGTGCTCGTGTACAACATTCCCAAGTACACGCACGCGGCCCTCGCGCCCGATATGCTGGGGCGGCTCGCGGGGCATGGCAACATCGTGGGGGTCAAGGACTCGTCCGGCGATCCCAAGAACCTCGTCGCCTACCGACGGATGGTTCCGGCCTGGTCGGTGCTGGTCGGATCGGGGTCGCTGCTCTTGACCGCGTATGAATCGGGGTGCGAGGGCGGGATCGTCGGCGTCGCCTGCTTCGCCGCCCGGCTCGCCGTCGACCTGCAGGCAGCGTTCCGCGCGGGCGACCGGCCGCGCGCTGCGTCGCTGCAGACCCGCCTGGCGACGCTCGACAAGGAGATCGTGGGACGACTTGGTCCCGCGGGCATCAAAGCGGCGATGGATGCGGCGGGCCTGTACGGCGGGCCGGTGCGCGATCCGCTGGCCCCGCTGGCCGCGGCGGACCGGGAGCGCGTGGGACAGCTCCTCGCGGCGTGACGCCGCTGCGTGCGCTGCTGGACGAGATCGCCGTCCCGCGCCTCCCCGGTACCGCCCAACACGAACGCGTTCGCGCGACGTTGCGCCGCGAGCTCGAAGGACGCGGCTTCGTCGTGCTCGAGCACCGCTTTCCCGCGACCGCCCGGTTCCCGTTGCGCGGACCTGGGCCCGCCGAAGGCGTCAACCTCATCGCGGTGCGCCCTCGCACCCGCGTCACGACCTGGCTCGCCGCCCACTACGATTCCAAGGGGCAACCACTGTCCATGGCGCTGCGCCTGGTGTGGGTTGTGGCCGGGGCGCTAGTGCTGGCCGCGGGCCTCGCGACCACGGTCATTGGAGGATCCGTCCTCTGGTTGATTCCCGGTCTCCTGCTGGCGATCGGCTTTCTCGCGCTGAACGTCGCCACCGACGGGACGTCCGGAGCGGTGGACAATGCGACCGGGGTGCTGACGGTGCTCGCCGCGCTCGACGCCCTGCCGGCGGACGCCGGCGTGGGGGCGTTGGTGCTCGACGCCGAGGAGCTGGGCCTGCTCGGGGCGAAGGCACTGGTGCGGGACCGGGCCAATCTGCTGCAGAACACCACGGTGATCAACTTCGACGGGATCGACGATCGGGGTCCGACCATCGCGCTCGTCCACCGGCCGGGTCCCGTCGCCACTCGTGTGACGACGGCCCTCGGGAGCCGAGCCTGGCGTTGGCTGCCGGTGGTCGTCGACGGCCTCGCGCTGGCCGGCGGGGCGGCGGAGTGTGTGACGATCATGAGGGGGAACTGGAGCACGATGCGGATGGTCCACACGCCGCGCGACACTCCCGACCGGGTTACGTTGGATGGCGCGTCTGCGGTGGCCCGCGCCATCGCGTCGGTCCTGGCGACTCCATAAGGGGGGCTTCGCGTGTTCGGACCTAAGGTCCACTGCGTCGTCGTCGTGGGCGCGCAGTGGGGCGACGAGGGGAAGGGGAAACTGGTCGACGTGCTCGCCGAGCGCGCCGACCTCGTCGTCCGCTATCAGGGCGGGGCGAACGCCGGGCACACGGTCCACACCAGCGCGGGTGAGTTCGTGCTGCACCAGATCCCCTCCGGCATTCTGCAGGGGGCCGTATGCATCGTCGGCAACGGCGTCGTCCTCGATCCCGAGACGTTCTTTGCCGAGCTCGATGCCCTCACGTCCCGCGGCGTCACAGTGGAGCACAAGCTGTTCGTCTCGGACCGGGCGCATCTCACCCTCCCGTTTCACAAGCTGCTCGACCAAGCGCGCGAGCGGCGCGAGCAGATCGGCACCACGGGGCGGGGAATCGGCCCCACCTATGAGGACAAGTACGGACGCCGCGGCGTGCGCGTCGGGGATCTGCGCAGCATGGCGCGGGCACAGGACCACGTGGCCGCGCGCGTGACGGCCGCCAACGAGATGCTGGGCCTGCTGGGCGGGACGGAGCGCGCCGACCCGGCGCTCCACCGGACGCTGCTCGAGCGCTGGGCGCCCCGGCTCCTGCCCCTCACGGTGGACGCGGGACGGGTCGTCTTCGAAGCCCTGCAGCGCGGCGACTCCGTCTTGCTGGAAGGTGCCCAGGGGGCGCTGCTCGACGTCGATCACGGCACCTATCCGTACGTCACCTCGTCCAACACCACCGCGGGCGGGGCCGCGGTGGGCGCCGGGATCGGCCCGACGGCTATCGACGCGGTCCTCGGCGTGGTGAAGGCCTATACGACACGGGTAGGCAACGGCCCCCTCCCCACCGAAGCCGAGCCGGCGCAGGCGGAGCGCATCCGCCAGCTGGGCGGGGAATTCGGGGCCACGACCGGGCGGCCGCGCCGCTGCGGCTGGTTCGACGCGGTCGTGGTGCGCTACGCCGTACGGGTGAACGGTCTCACCGGACTCGCCGTCACGAAGCTTGACGTGCTGGACACCTTCGCCGAGATCCCGGTCGCCACGGGTTACCAGCTGGACGGGGAGGTCGTGGACGGCATGCCCGCGGACCTCGAGCGGATCGAGCGCGTGCGTCCGATCTACGAAACGCTCCCCGGCTGGCAGAAACCGACGAGCGGCGTGCGCCGGCTTGCCGACCTCCCTGCTGCCGCGCGGGCCTACCTCGACCGACTGCAGGATCTCTCCCATGCGCCGATCCGCTACGTGAGCGTCGGCACCCATCGGGAGCAGATCATCGAGGTCACATGAAGCGATTCGCGGCGCGCCTGGCCATCGTCCTGGTGGTGCTGCTCGGGCTTCTGGCCGCCGGGTTCCGGATTTGGGTCGGCGCGGCCGCGCCCGCGCTCGACGGCCGGGAATCCGTGCCCGGCCTGGGAGATTCCGTCACCGTCCTGTGGGACTCGCTCGCCGTGCCGCACATCATCGCGCACAGCGACAGTGACGCCTTCGCGGCCCTGGGCTACCTGCACGCCCGCGACCGCCTGTGGGAGATGGACCTGCTGCGGCACGCGGCCGAGGGCCGGCTGTCTGAGCTGTTCGGCGCGCGGGCGCAGCGTGCCGACCGCGCCATCCGCGCCCGCGAGATGCACCGCCTCGCCCGGGAGCGGGTGGCGCACATCGACCCGGCCACCCTCCGCATCGCGGCCGCCTACAGCCGCGGCGTGAACGCCTGGCTCGCCCGCGGACGACGGCCACCGGAGCTGCGCCTGCTCGGCCACACGCCCGAGCCCTGGGATCCGGTCAGCTCGGTGGAGATCGGCCTGGTCGAAGCCTGGGACCTCCACTCCGACAACGGTGAGATCGCCCACGCGCGGGCGCTTGCCACGCTCGGCGCTGATCGGGCGGCGGACCTCTTCGTGCCCTATCCGGATGCGGCGCCGGTGATCGTGGAGGGCACGGTGGGCCCCGGACCCGCGGCATGGCGCTCGTCGTCCGCGGAGGCGCGGGCCACGGCGTCGAACTCCTGGGCCATCGGGCCGACCCACACCCGCTCGGGGAAGCCGATTCTCGAGAACGACCCCCATCTGTCCCTGAGCGCGCCGTCGATCTGGTATCTCGTCGGGGTTCATGCACCCGGCTACGAGGTGGTTGGCGTCACGATTCCGGGGCTCCCTCCGGTGGTGTTGGGGCACACGGCCCGGCACGGCTGGGGATTTACGAATGGGATGATCGACGACGTCGACTACGTCCAGGAGCGCATCACGCCCGACACCGCGCGCTACCTGACGGCGGCGGGATGGGCCGACGTGGAGACCGTGACCGAGACGCTCAGGGTGAAGGGCGCGGACCCGATCGTCTATCGGCGCCGTCGGACCGCCGACGGACCGCTGGTGGAGCTGGGGTGGCGCCCCGATACTACCACCGCCTTCGCGATGCGATGGACCGCGCAGACCCCGTCCGACGAGCTGAGCGCGCTGATCGCGATGGGGCGGGCCGCCAGCCTGCCCGAATTCCAGGCGGCCCTCGAGACGTTCCAGTCGCCCGAGCAGAACGTGGTCTACGCGGACCGCGACGGCACGATCGCGTATTTCCTGGCGGGCCGCGTTCCCGTCCGGAAGACGGGCGACGGGTCCACCCCGGAGCCCGGGTGGACCGGGACGGCGGGGTGGGTGCGGTATCTGTCGTCGGCCGAGCTGCCGCGGTCGGTGAACCCGCCGAGCGGGTTCGTGGTCACCGCCAACAACCGGATCGTGGGCGACGCGTTCCCGATGCCGATCCGCGCCGACTACGACCTCCCCTACCGTGCCGAGCGGATCTGGGAGATGGTGCGGCGCGACAGCGGCGCCACCGCCGCCGATGTGGCGCGCGAGCAGATCGACGTCGTCAATGTCTTCGCGCGTCGTATGGTGCCGATCGCGGCCGACGCGGTCGCGGCCGCGTGCCAGCCGCATCCTCCTGCCCCCCTCCCCGTCGGGTGCGGAGCAGGGGGAAGGCGCGGCCAGGAGCTCGCGGAGCGACTGCGCCACTGGGACGGTGCGATGGCCGCCGACCGCACGGAGCCGACGATCATGTGGTCGTGGTATCGCGCGCTGCAGGCGCTCACCTACGACGACGAATCGCCCGGCTACCGTCCTTCCGGAGCACTGCACCGCTGGCTCCTGGCGGGAACGAGCCGCTGGTTCGACGACGTACGCACACCGGAGCACGAAGATCTGCCGACGCTGGCGCGGCGCGCCATGGAGCAGGTGTTGACGCGCGGCGCCCCGCGCACCTGGGGGGACATCCATACGCACACCGAGGAGCACCCGCTCGGAGGATTGCCGGTGCTCGGGTGGCTCGGCGGATTCAACATCGGGCCGCTGCACCTGGGTGGCAGCAATCAGACCGTGAATGTGTGCCCGTCCGATGAGTACGCCCCGCCGTTCGCGTGCACGGAGGGCCCATCGATGCGGCATGTGGTGGATTTCGGGGACGTGGACGGCGCCGGTGGGTTCGTACTCCCGGCGGGGCAATCGGGTAATCCCCGCTCACGGCACTACCGCGACCAGACGGAGCGGTGGATCCGGGGAGAGCTGTGGGTGGTGCCTGTGGATGTGCGGCGGGTGAAAGCGACGGATACGCTGCGGCTGGTGCCGTAAGGCTATCGGCTATCGGCTATCGGCTATCAGCTGATGGCTCCCTCAAAAAAAAACGCCCCCCGGAGTCACCCCCGGGAGGCCAGCCAGCCGTCCGACAGTCGGGCGCCCGTGTCCGAAGCGAACGCACCAGCTTGCCGATCTCAATCGCAAGCACGGTGCCGGTCGATCGTACAAGATAACACACTGTCCCACAAGGAGTTACGAACGCGTGACGTAGCGCACAGGCGCCGCGTTTCCCGTGTCGTGCCGCAGGATGCGGTGCGCGTAGCGCGAGCCTCACCCACCGCCTACCGTTGAGCCCCACCATGACCCAGACGATTCTCGTCGCGCCGGCCGCGTTCAAGGGGACGCTCGGCCCGCGTGTGGTCGCCGAGGCGTTGGCGCAGGGAGCGCTCCTGGCGTTGCCGCACGCCGTCGTCCTGACGTGTCCGGTCGCCGACGGCGGCGACGGCCTGCTGGACGCGGTGCTTTCGCCGACCTCGTTGCGGGAGCACGTCACGGTGACCGGTCCGCTCGGCGCACCGGTGCAGGCAGAGCTCGGCTGGATCGACGCCGAGACGGCGATCTTCGAGAGCGCGACCGCGTGCGGTCTGGCGCTGTTGTCGGCCGATCGCCGCAATCCAACGGAATCCACCAGCCGGGGTGTGGGGGAGCTGCTGGTGGAAGCGGCCGACCGAGGTGCGGCGACGGTCGTCGTCGGACTGGGCGGTTCGGCGTGCGTGGACGGCGGCGTCGGGGCCGCGCGCGGCCTGGGATGGACCTTCGGCGATGTGAACGGTGCAACGCTCGCCGAAGGGGGCGCCGCGCTCGTGACGCTCGCCGATTGGGCGCCGGGATGGCACCTGAAGGCGCGAGTGGTGGCGCTCGCCGATGTGCGGACGCCCCTCGCGGGTCCCGAAGGCGCCGCACCGCTGTTCGCTCCGCAGAAAGGGGCGACGCCGGCGACGGTGCAGCAGCTCGCGGCCGGCCTGGAGCGGTTGGCCGGAGCGATGGCGGGACACGGACGCCAGGACCTGGCCGAGCTTCCCGGCGGCGGGGCGGCCGGAGGGCTGGGCGCGGGGCTCGTGTTCTTCGCGCGGGCCGAGCTTGAGCCGGGAGCGCCGTGGGTGTTGGCGCGCGTCGGCTTCGACGCGGCGCTCGCCAACGCGGACATCGTGATTACCGGCGAAGGGGCGTTCGACCGGACCTCGCTGTTGGGCAAGGTGACGGGCGAGGTCCTGCAGCGGGCGCAGGCGGCCCGGAAACGCGCGGTGGTCGTCGCGGGCCGGGCGAGCGACGTCGCGGGGACGCACGTCGTGACGGGCGACGGTGCGCTGCTCGACGCAGCCGCGCTCGTGGCGCTCGGGGCGCGCGCTACGCGGGAGGCGTTCGGGTTGCCCGGCGACTGACGGTTCGTCTATCTTCCCCGCTCCTATGCCCTCTGCCGACAATGTGATGGACAAGCTCGTGTCGCTGGCGAAGCGGCGCGGCTTCGTGTTCCAGTCCTCCGAGATCTACGGCGGCCTCGGCTCCGTGTGGGACTACGGGCCGCTGGGCGTCGAGCTCAAGAAGAACGTCAAGGAGCGCTGGTGGCGCTCGATGGTGCACGAACGGGACGACATCGAGGGGCTCGATGCGGCGATCCTGATGCATCCGAAAGTCTGGGAGGCGTCCGGACACATCGCCGGGTTCACCGACCCGTTGGTAGACTGCAAGCAGTGCAAGAACCGGTTCCGGGCCGACGACCCGCGCATCAAAGGCACGCCGGGCCAACCGGACGCGCAGTGCCCGGTCTGCGGGATGAAGGGGACGCTGACGGCGCCGCGCCTCTTCAACCTCATGTTCAAGACGTTCATGGGGCCGGTCGAGGAGGACGCCGCCGTCATCTACCTGCGCCCGGAGACCGCCCAGGGCATCTACATCAACTACCTGAACGTGCTGCAGTCGTCGCGGCAGAAAATCCCGTTCGGCATCGCGCAGATCGGCAAGGCGTTCCGCAACGAGATCACCCCCGGGAACTTCACGTTCCGCACGCGCGAGTTCGAGCAGATGGAAATGCAATTCTTCGTCAAGCCCGCCGCGGATCAGGAGTGGTTCGAGTTCTGGAAGGCCCAGCGGATGGAGTGGGTCCAGGGCCTCGGGTTGCACGCCGAGAAGCTGCGCTTTCACCAGCACGCCAAGGATGAGCTCGCCCACTACGCGAAGGACGCGTACGACATCCAGTACGAGTTCCCGTTCGGCTGGCAGGAGTTCGAAGGGATCCACAATCGGACCGATTTCGATCTGTCGCGTCACCAGCAGCACTCGGGGAAGAAACTCGAGTACGTGGACACGGCGACCAACGAGCGGTTCGTCCCCTACATCATCGAAACCTCCGCCGGGGCCGACCGCACGACCCTCGTCGTCATGGTGGATGCGTATCACGAGGAGGAGGTGGCCGGCGAAAAACGCGTGGTGATGCGCTTCCATCCCGCCCTCGCCCCGATCAAGGCCGCGGTGTTCCCCCTGGTGAACAAGGACGGCATGCCCGAGCTGGCCCGGCGCATCTACGACGACCTGCGCCGCCACCTGAGTGCGTTCTACGACGACGGCGGCTCGATCGGTCGCCGCTACCGGCGGCAGGATGAAGCCGGGACGCCGTTCGGCATCACGATCGACGGCCAGTCCACCCAGGACCAAACGGTGACGGTGCGGGATCGCGACACGCTGTTGCAGGATCGCGTGGCGGCCGACCGGCTGGTCGCTCATCTCACGGAGAAGCTGAAGGGCTGAGTCGGGCCGTGACGCTGGCTGACTTCCAAGCTCTCGTCCAGCGGCTAGCCAAAGACATTCCGCCGGAGTTCCAGGGCGGGGTGGTGGACATCGAGGTCAGCCGGCACACCGTCCCTCACCCGCTGCGCGGCGACGTCTACACGCTCGGCGAATGCATTCCGCTCGAGTGGAGCGGGTCGGGCACGGACCTGCAGTCCCGCGTCGTCCTCTATCACGGATCGTTCCAGGCACTCGCCCGGCTGGGGGAGCTCGACTGGCGCGAGGAGGCGTGGGAGACCCTCACCCACGAGCTGCGCCACCATCTCGAGTGGCAGGCCAACGTGGCGTCGCTCGAGGCGTACGACTGGGCGGCGGAGGAGAACTTCGCGCGGCACGAGGGTGCCCCGTTCGACCCGGTCTTCTATCGCAACGGGGAGCAGGTGGCACCGGGGGTCTTCAAGGTGGATGACGATGTGTTCATCGAGAGGGAGCAGGGAGTGGGGAGCAGGGATCGGGTTGAGGTGACGTGGCACGGTACCGCCTATCGAGTCAGCAGGCCGCCCGCCGATCGACGCGCCTGGGTGTTTCTGACCCTCGAGGGACTCGACGAGCCGCCACCCGGAGACGCCGTGCTGGTGCGCCCGGGGCGCCCGTCGTTCTTCGACGTCTTCCGGAGTCCCCGGGCTCCGGTGTCGAGCGCGGCGCGCGTGGAGCGCCCGGCCGGCGTCACTCCGCGTTGACGGGGACCGCGCGCCCGCATACGTTCGAGCTGCCGCCGTCATCTACACCAGCCCGTACCGGAGTCATCAATTCCATGCACGCTCGCACATTGATCCGCTCAGCCCGCCGTGGCGCGGGTGCTCTCGTCACATGTCTGGCCCTCGTGGGGCTCGCATCGCGGCCCGCCGCAGCCCAGGCCGCCGTGGGGAGCGCCAATCTATTGCCGCTGCGCGTCGTGGAGCCGCGGTGGATCGACACGACCGCCAACGCCTGCCACGACTTCTTCCAGTACGCCAACGGTGCCTGGCTGGCGCACGATACGATTCCCGCCGACTACTCCTCCTCCGGCGTCTCGCGGGACATGGACGATCGCAACGAGCTCGTGGTGCGCTCGGTGCTGGAGGACGCGGCGGCACGTCGCAGCGCGTTTCCGCCCGACAGCACGCCGCGGAAGCTCGGGACGTTTTACGCCACCTGCATGGATTCCAGCGCGGCCGAGGTGGTGGGGGCGGATCCGATCCGGCCCTGGCTCGCCGGAGTGGACTCGGTCACCACGCGCGCTCGCCTCGTGCCCCAGATCGCCGCGCTGCAGCTGCGCGGCGTCAACGTCGCGTTTCGATACTTCCCGCTCGCCGATCCTCACGACGCCGCCCACTACGAGGTCTGGTTGCTGCAGGGTGGGCTCGGACTGCCCGACCGCGACTACTACACGAACACCGGCGCGGCAGCGGACTCGACGCGGCAGGCCTACGTCGCCCACGTGAGGCGGACCTTGATACTCGCCGGGCGGGACTCCGTGGCGGCGGCGCGCGACGCGGCGCACGTGCTGGCCCTCGAGACCGAGCTCGCCAAGGCGGCCCTGACCCGCGTGGCGCGCCGCGATCCCGCCGCGACCGACCACCCGACCACCCTGGCCCAGCTGCAGCGTCTCGCTCCGA
>JBGPIW010000036.1:0-11720 GCA_041485045.1 Gemmatimonadota bacterium
CGGAACTGCTCGTCGTTGCCGACGGCGAGGACGATGGGCCGGTCGGCGGTGGGCAGCACCTGGTAGGGGGCGATGTTCGCGTGCGCATTCCCCCACCGCACCGGCACGGTCCCCGAGACGAGGTAGTTGAGCGCCACGTTGGCGAGCGCCGCCACCTGGACGTCGAGCAATGCCAGGTCAATGTGCTGCCCTCGACCAGAAATCTCGCGCTGGGCGATGGCGGCGAGCACCCCGATGCAGGCGTAGAGCCCCGCCATGACGTCCGCCACCGCCACCCCGACTTTCTGTGGGCCGCCGCCGGGCCGGTCGTCTCGCTCGCCCGTCACGCTCATCAAGCCGCCCAGCGCCTGGATCGCGAAGTCGTACCCGGCTCGGCGCGCGTACGGACCGCTTTGGCCGAACCCGGTGATCGAGCAGTAGACGAGGCGCGGATTGAGCTTCCCGAGACTCTCGTAATCCAGCCCGTGCCGGGCCAGGTCGCCCACCTTGTGATTCTCGAGGAAGACGTCGGATTGGGCCGCCAGGCGCCGCACGATGTCGCGACCGTCGGGCGTGGCGAAATCCACCGTGAGCGACCGCTTGCCGCGGTTGGCGCACAGAAAGTACGCCGCCTCCCCCGTGTCGTGGCCGGCCGTGTCGCGGAGGTAGGGCGGACCCCAGTGCCGCGTATCGTCTCCCGTACCGGGCCGCTCGATCTTGATGACGTCGGCGCCGAGATCGGCCAGGATCTGGCTGGCCCACGGTCCCGCGAGCACCCGGGAGCAGTCGACCACGCGGAGCTGAGCGAGGGCGCCGGCCACGTCAGGTCTCGCGATCGCGCCGCGCCGAGAGACGGCGGCCGCGGATTGCCACGCGAGAGAGTCCCCGGATTGCCGTGTCCGCCGCGTGCGGCGCCACGCTGACCAGGGTGAACCCGTCACGCACCTCGATTCGCCCGATGTCCTCCCGGGAGAGCCCGATCTCCCGCGTCATCGCGCCGACGAGGTCCTTGGCCGCCGCACGGTCCTTCTTGCCGACGTTGACGAAGAGGCGCACCCAGGCGTCGGAAGGCGAGGGATGTGGGGTGTTGGATGTGGGTTGCTCACCGACGATGGCAGGCTGGCGAGCGATCGCCAGGAGCGCCGCGGCGATCTCGGCCGCATCGTAGCGCTCGAGCAGCGGCTCGAGAAGACCCAGCTCGGCTTCCAGGCCGCCCGCTTCGATGCGGGCGGCGGTGCGGGCGCGCAGCGCGTCGGCATCGGTCTGAGCGCGGAGTCGGGTAGCCGCGAAGGGGAGCGGCGTGAGCGGTGCGGCGATCGAACGGGCGTACGGCAGTTGAGAGGGAGAGACCAGGAGGATCGTCTCGCCGACGGTTGCGAGCCGGGCCAGCTCCTCGCGGGAGGGTAAATCGAAGCACACCACCGCATCGGCCGGATCGCCCAGTGCCGTGCTGCGGCGCCATTCGAGCACGCGCGGGCGGTCGAGTGCGTCCAGCACCTCGCGCCGGGCGGCCATGCGGCGTGCGCGCGGCAGGACCGCGAAACGTGCCGGCCCGACCGGCGGCAATGGGCGCGCGTCCTCGCCCATCGGGAGGTCGCCGACCACATGGGGGCGGCGCGCGTAGCGCTCCAGGAAGTCGTCGAGGACCGGAGGATTCCAGGCGAGCACGATGCGGCGCGTCTCGCGCACTTCGCCGAGCAGCTGCTCGAGCGCCGTGAGGCGGTCCGTGGCGATCAGCCATTCGGGCCAGGCGAAGAGGACCGTGGCGTCGGTGTCCAGCTTCAGGGCCGAGCGAGTCGCGAGCTGCTGCAGGTCTTCGGGGGAGCCGGCGAGGACATCGATCGCGCCATCCTGGAGGAGGCGGGCGGTGCGGCTGAGACCCGTGACGGCGTGCGTCCGGAACGACGCGGGCGCGGCGTCGGCCCATTCCTCGGCGGCGGCGCTGTCGGCACACACGATGAGAGTGCTCGGGCCGGGCGCCCCGGGGGCGAGCAGATCCCACACCGTTTCCGCCTGCTCCACCGCCGGCGGGGTCACCAGCATCACGGCGCGGCCGCGCTCCAGCGCGGCCTGCGCGTCGCTCACACCTGTCACAGGATCCTCGGTTGTCAAAGGGCGGACTGCGAGGTGGATGCTAGTAACCCGGCGCGACGAGCGCAACCGGAGAGCCGCAAGGGTGAGGAGTTGGAGCTACGCTACCGGCCGGATCGGCCGGTAGGCGTGCGACTTCAGTGGGGCAGGAGTGTCAAGGCGCCGGGTTTGCGCACCGACGCTACAAACGCCCGGTACACCTCCGGATGCCACTGCCGGTGTTTGCGCCGGATCTCCTGGACGGCTGCATCGACGGTCACGGCCGGACGGTAGCTGCGGGTGGTCGTCAGCGCGTCAAAAGCGTCGGCGATGCCGATAATCTGGGCGCTGATGGGGATCTCCTCGCCGCACAGCCCATCGGGGTAGCCGCTGCCGTCGTAGCGCTCATGATGCCAGCGGATGATCGGCTTGATGTCCCAGGGAAATTGGATCCCCTCGAGGAGCTCGACTCCCCGGACCGGATGCGTGCGGATGATCTCGATCTCTTCGTCCGTCAGCGGGCCGGGTTTGTTCAGGATCTCGCTCGGCACACAGACCTTACCGAGGTCGTGCAGGTGCGCGCCAAGGCGGACGGCGGTGAGCAGGCGCTCCTGGAAGCCGAACCGACGCGCGATGTCCACTGAGTACTCGGCGACGCGCTCGCAGTGCCCGAACGTATACCGGTGGGTCGCGTCGATCAGCTCGCCCAGGCGACACACCAATGCCAGGTGCGATGCGGGGCCGGCGGGAGCGGCGAACCTGTGTTGCGGCCGGACCGGCTGATCGCGGAATGATGCCGCAGGGGGGCGCGGACGGCGCTGTGCGTTGAGCGATGACATGGCCGTTATGAAGATGCCCAAGGCTGCCCGAAGTCACGCTTCGCTTCCGGTATCCCGGTTGCGCGTGGAGCCGCTCCGCCGCTATGCTGGCACGGCGCCGTTTACTAGCCCCTAACCTCTGGAGCCATCAGCAAATGAGCGACGTCCTGTCGCCCAACATCGCCCACCTCGAGACTTCGGCCACCATCGCCATCTCGCAGGAGGCCAAACGCCGCCGGGCGGCCGGCGAGGATGTGATCGACCTGGGGGCCGGCGAGCCCGATTTCCCCACCCCACCGATCCCCGCCGAGGCGGGGATCAGGGCGATCAAGGAGGGAAAGACCCGCTATCCGACCAACGAGGGCATTCTCGAGCTGCGCGCCTCGGCCGCCAAGCACCTGGCGCTGCTCTCCGGTGGGCGGCCGATCAATGCCGATCACATCGTCGTGTCCACCGGGTCGAAGCAGTCGCTGTTCAATGCATGTTTCACTCTGTTCGGCTCCGGGGACGTGGTGGCGATCCCGGCTCCCGCCTGGGTGTCCTATCCGCAGATCGTGCATCTGACACGAGCGAGGCCGGTGCTGATCACCGGGCACCCCGAGTGGGGCCTCAAAGTGAGCGTGCGCGAGCTGGAGCGCATATTGCCTGCGCCGAAGGGGCTGATTCTCTGTTCCCCGTGCAATCCGACGGGGTCGGTGTACACGCTGGCCGAGCTGCGGTCCATCGCGCAGTGGGCCGCGGCGCGCCAGGTGTGGATCGTGGCCGACGAGATCTACCGGAGCATTCATTACGGCAGCGGCCCGGCGCCATCGTTCCTCGATCTCCCCGACGACCTGCTGGAGCGTGTCGTGCTGGTCAGCGGCGTGAGCAAGGCGTATGCGATGACCGGTTGGCGGGTAGGCATCGCATTGGCGCCCGGGCCGATCGCGAAGGCGATGGCGGCGCTGCAATCGCACACCACCTCGGGCGCGAACCACATGGCGCAATTCGCCGCGGCGGCCGCGTACGCCGACGAGCGCGTCGAGCAGGACGTGCAACGCATGGTGGCCGAGTTCCGCCGGCGCCGCGATCTGCTGGTGGACACGTTCCGCCGCAGGCTTCCGGGGGTGGAATTCGTGGAGCCGCATGGGGCGTTCTACTTCTTCTTCCGCGTCGATTCGTTCGGCGGGATCTCGGGGACGTCGTTCTGCACGCGCCTCATCACCGACACGGGTGTCGCCCTCGTCCCGGGGGCGGCGTTCGGGGACGATCGCTGGGTCCGGCTATCCTACGCGGCCGCCATGTCCGACATCGAGAAAGCACTGGAGCGGATCGTCGAGTTTACGGGGCGACTCTAGAGTTTCGCTGGGCGATGGCTCAGCACCTCGAGGCCCGTATCCGTGACGAGATTGTCGTCCTCGATGCGCACCCCGAACTTCTCCGGTTGATAGATCCCCGGCTCGATGGTGAACACCATCCCGGGCTCGAGCGGCGCGTCGTTGCCCTCTACGAGGTACGGCGGCTCGTGGCCGTCCATCCCCATGCCGTGCCCCAGGCGGTGCGTGAAGTATGGTCCGTAGCCGCCGTCGCCGATGACGTTCCGCGCTGTGCGGTCGAGCTCCTGGCACCGCACGGCAAACGGCTTCCCAAGGTCCATCGCGGCGGTCTGGGCGTCGTGCACCAGGTTGAACACCTTCTTGAACTCGTCCGAGGGCGCGTCGCCGAACCAGATGGTGCGGGTGATGTCGGAGGTGTACCCCGAGACGTCACTGCCGGCATCGACCAGCACGACCATTTCCTTCTGGAGGGCGCCGCTCGTCGGACCGCCGTGGGGCAGGGCGCTCGCCGGGCCGAACTGCACCAGCCCGCCGCCGGCTGAGCCGCGCGAGCGCATTTCGTCGCTGAGTTTCGTGGCGACGTCCCGTTCAGTCATCCCGGGAACGAGAGCTGCGAACGTGGCGGCGATCGACGCTTCGGTGATCTCGATGGCGCGTCGGATCTGCGCGATCTCCTCCGGATACTTGATGAGCCGCAGCCGCTCGGTGAGCGAGGCCGCGTTCTGCCACTTCCAGTCTCCGCCTACCGCTCCGAAGAGCGCGAGTACCGATCCATAGTCGAGAGTCGCCTCGATCGCGCCTTGCCCCACGCGATGGAGCGGCTTCAGAGCGCGCAGCGTCGATTGCACCAGCTTCCAAGGATCGTCTTGCTCGTTCCACCCTCGCACGTCGCGCACCACACTGCCACGCTTGACCCGCTCGACCTCGAACGACGGCGCGACGATGGCGGGGTCGCCCTTCGCGGGGACGATGAGCAGGATGAGGCGTTCGCTCCGCCCGGGGTTGACGCCGGTGTAGTAGGCGAAGTTCGTGCTGGGGGCGGCGACGAACAGATCGAGTTTGCGCCGGTCGAGCTCGGCGCGCAGCCGGTCGAGGCGGCGGGCGAAGACTTCCGGCCCGAGGGCGGGCTGTTGCAGCGAACGGGCGGTCGGGCGGTCGGGCGGACGCAGCGGCGCACCGACCGCCTCACCGCCCGTCCGCCCGACCATCACGGCGCTTCCCATTGCCGTCACGAACTCCCGCCGCTCCATCATCTGGCTCCTCTTCGAGATAGCGCTATATTACGCCCCCCTCCCGACCCGTGGAAGGCGCGCGCGCGTGCAATTCCAAACGAAGATCGAGCCACTCGAGGGCAAGCTGCCCAAGGTGAGCTATCGTTGGGATCCGGAGACCGACATCCTGTCGGCCGCCTGCAAAGGCGTGCCCAAAGCGAGCGGCATGGACGGCAGTGTGGATTTGGAGGGCAGTGACGGGTCGTTCGTCCTGCTCGACGTAGCCGGCGGACTGCTGCGCGGACTCGACGTGGTGACCTGGCCCGACGACATCCGCACGGTGGACGGCCTCATCGCTCCCACCGGGGCGCAGGACGCCCGGGTCCTGTTCCCCTCGCGGCGCTCCCAGCCTTCCGTCGCCGCGGTGGAAGTCGACACCGCTCTGACGGTCGAAAAGAACCCCGCCGAATCGGTGTTCCACATCCGGGTGGGGCGCAGCCGTCCGACGAGCATCGCACGCATCGCCGACCTGCTGCTGGTCGAAGTGGACAAGCAGTCGCACCTCGCCGGGATCTGGCTGCTCGACGTCCCGCCGTTCCCGAACGTCGAGGCCACCGCGTAGTGGAGGACGAGCGGCTCCGGCGCTACATGGGGGAGCTGTTCGCGGTCGAAGATCCGGTCCTCAAGCGCGTACGGGACCGTCACGCCCAGCAGGATCTCCCGCCGATCCACATCTCTCCCGAGGAAGGGAAGTTGCTGCACGTGCTGCTGCGGGCCGCGGGCGCGCGCCGCGTGCTCGAAATCGGCTCGCTGGCAGGGTATTCGGGAATCTGGCTCGCCCGCGCCCTCCCCGCCGGCGGGATGCTCACGACGATCGAGAAGCAACCGGCGCACGCGGCACTGGCGCGGCAAGCGTACGCCGAAGCCGGTGTGGCCGACCGGGTGGGGCTGGTCGAAGGTGAAGCCCTCACGGTACTGGCGACCCTGTCCCCCGGTTTCGACGCCGTCTTCGTGGATGCCGACAAGGAGCCCTTGGCTCAGTACTTCGAGCACAGCGTGCGGCTGCTCCGCACCGGGGGTCTGCTCTTGTGCGACAACGCGTTCTTCCACGGATCGGTCGTCGACCTCAACGATCATTCGGCGCCGGTCGAGGGCGTGCGCGCCTTCAACCGTCTCGCGGCGACCGACCCGCGCGTGGTGTCGGCCGTCATTCCCATTCGCGACGGCGTGGTGATCGGGGTGAAGGTCGCCGGATGAGCGGGCGGCGCGACTGGCTCACTGCGCTCTACGCTGCGGGCATCACGCCGGCCTCGTTCCTCCCCGATGCGAGCGTCGGCCGGTTGGGCGAGCCCGACGACGAGACGGGCGCCGCGGTCGAGCTGATAGAAGATGAGGAGCTGCGGGTACATCCCGTCGCGCTCGAGCCGTCGCCCGCCACCGTCGGGTTCCTCGACGGCATCCAGCAGTGGCGAGTGGTGGGCTACGACGGCGTCCAGCCGATTGCGGTCGCCTACGTGGCGGCCGCCGTGCGGCGGCGCGGCCGGGACGGCCGGCTCCGCACCGCACACTGGGAGGCGCGCGAGCTGGTCGTCGCGCCTGCCGGAACGCTGGACGAGGCGCGGCGCCGGGCGATTGCGGAGACCGGCTTGGAAGTGGTCACCGCGGAGGTCGAGGGCCCGGTCCAACCGGGGCAGGCGCTGGAGGCGCTGCGCCGCGAAGTGCATCGCGCGCGCCAGGGGCTGGAGCGGGAGCTCGGCCGCCGCGCGATCGACGGGATGGGAGAGACCGAGTGGCTCGTCGTGGACGGGCAGCTCGCGGTCTCCGCCGTCCTCGCGCGACATCCGCGCGCCCTCGGGGTGATCAAGAGTCACGGCGCCCAGTTTCTCGAAGGCCGGCACCTCGAGCGCGCGCTCACCGTTCCCGCGGCGCACCGCACCAGCGTGTTTCGCGTCCGCGGCGGGCATGGCCGCGCCGAGGTCGACTCGTGGTACCTGCGATTGTGGCCGTGGGAAGGTCGCGACCTGTATTACGGGCTGATACGCATCGAGATCACAGCGGCGCCGGATCCCGGGGCCCGGGTTCCGGGGATCAGCGGATGGCTGTTGGCGGAGCGGGCGACGCTCGCCGCGCCCGACGCGCGGTTCGACCGGTTGCTGTATCCTATACACGACGTGGAGACCTACCTGCGGAGCCGCGCGCCCAGAGATCTGTTGGCCCCGCCGGCATCCCGTCTCCCGCGCACCGGTACGTGATCGAGCGACCCTCGCCGCACCCAGCCGACCCGGTCCCCATCGGCCGCGTCGTCGCCACCGAGCAGAAACCCGCCACGCCGCACCAGTTCCACTTCTGGACGGCGACGGAGACGAGCGTCGGGATCGGCGCGATCGTCCGAGTCGAAGGAGGTGGGACGGGGGGAGGGGGACGAGTGGTCTACGGGGTGGTGACGGACGGATTCGCCTACTCGGATCTCGCCTCGCCGTTGCACGACGTCATCGGCGCCGAGGGTGATCCGGCCCGGGCGGCCGGCGCACCGACCGCACGCGCCGAGATCCGGCTGTGGACCGCCGCGGTGCTGCGCCAAATCCCCGAAGAGCCGCTGCAGCCCGTGCCATTGGGCGACGTGCATATGGCGAGCGACGCCGATGTCGCACAGGCGCTGCGGATGGACGCCTACCTCCACGGCGCCCGGCCCACGGCGATTCCCATCGGGCTGTACACCTCGGGGGGGCTCGAGTCGCCGGTGTATCTCGATGCCGATTTCCTGGTCGGACCGGAAGCCGCGCACCTCAACATCTCCGGCGTCTCCGGGCTCGCGACCAAGACGAGTGCGATCGAGTTCCTGCTCGGCGCCTTGTTCCAGCACTTCCCGCCGCACCGCGGCAGGATCGCGGCGGTGTGTTTCAACGTGAAGGGGCCGGACCTGCTCTTTCTGGACCTGCCCGGGGCCTTGGAAGAGGAAGACCGCCGCCGCTACGACCGGCTCGGCGTGGACCCGGTGCCCTTCGACCGGGTGCGCTTCTTCGCTCCGTTCAAAGCGGACGGCGTCAACCTCAATACGCTCCGCACGCACGGCGATCTCGCGGGTGCCGTGGAGCCGCTCGTGTGGGGTCTCACCGAGGTGCTCGACTTCGCGGAAGTGCTGCTCAACCGCGACGACATCGACGCCAAGGCCGACGCGTTTATCGACTTCCTCGCCGACCGGGTCGTGCGGCGCGATTTCGAGGATGGGTTCGGGGGGCAGCACCGGGTCGAGACGTTCGCCGACCTGGAGCGGCTGTTCCGCGGTATCTTCGACGGCCTCGAGAACGCCGGCCGCGGCGACATCTGGCGCACGCATCACATCGCCACGATCCGCAAAGTTCGTAACCGGCTCGGCAACGTGTCGACGCGCTGTAAGGGGTTGGTGACCGACGACGGCCCGTCGAGCGACCTGCCGTGGGGCCGCCTCGAGGACCGCGCGGTGTACGTCATCGACGTGGCGAACGTGGATCCGCTCGGACAAGATCTCGTCTTCGCCCGGATCGTCTCGAAGCTGCGCGAGCACCTCGAGCGGCGCGACCTCGGCGTGGACGCGGTGGCCGTCTTCGTGGACGAGTTGAACAAGTACGCGCCCGCGGACGGCGCCGACACGTACGTGAAGAAGATGCTCCTCGACATCTCCGAGCGCGGCCGCTACCTGGGCCTGTCGCTGTTCGGCGCGGAGCAGTTCCGCTCACAGGTGCACCGGCGAGTGGTGGGGAACGCCGCCACGCAGGTGTTCGGCCGGATGGACGGCGACGAGCTGGCCACGCCGGGCTATCAGGTGTTGTCGCCGGCGACGAAGATCAAGCTCGCCACGCTGCCGGTCGGCGAGCTGATGGTACGGCATCCACATTTCACGCAGCCGATTTTCGTCCGCTTCCCGCGGCCGCCGGTGCTGCGGGGGCGGGACGGCGTCGAGCGCTACCCGCCGGCGCAGGATCTGCCGTTCGAGGATGCGGTGGCCCGCCAGCTCACCCGGCTCGATCCCGGTGTCCGTCCCAACCAGGTGAAGGACCTGATCGCCGGGCGGGAAGAGGCGGACGTGCGGCGCGCCCTGGGCGCGGTCCGCCGCGAGCGGCCGGCGGATCTCCTCGCGACGCTCCGCAAACGGCTCGGTGGCCGAGTGGCTCCGGAAGCGGCACGCGACCGCGCCGCGGTCCCGCCGCTCACGTCGATCCCCGAAGAGCCCTACTGATTCAAGGGAGACCCATGCGCGTTGTGTGCCTACTGCTTGCGGCCGCGCTCGCCTGCACTGGACGGGAGCAGCCCGCGGTGATTCCCATAACCACGAAGATCGCGCTCCGTTACCATCCGCCGGCGGGCGCGGTGTACCGCTATGCGCTCGAACAGACGTCGCGGTTCGCACCCGACACGGCGAGCGCGGCGGACTCCGCCACGCTCACGTCGATGACCCTGGCGTTCTCGCAGACGATCGGCGCGCGGGCGGCCGACGGCGTCCCGGTCACGGTAACGCTCGATTCGTCGGGGGTGGCGAGTCCGATGCTCAGCCCGGCGGCCGCGGCCGCGGCGGCTGCCCAGCTGCGCGGGTTGCGCGTGACGGCCCTGTTCGACGACCGGCTCCAACTGGTGCGCAGCGACCTCTCGGCGCTGAACCGCCTGCCGGTCCTCGTACGCGAGCAGGTGCAGCTCGGGTTCCGGGCGGCGGCCCTGCCGTTTCCCGCTCAGCCGGTCGGCTCCGGAGACACGTGGACCAACGAGACCGAGCTGCCCTTCGCCCAGCTGGTGGGCGGGACGCCGCTTACGGTCACGAGTACGATCACCGTGCGCGCGATCACTGTGACCCGTGGGGACACGACGGCGCTCCTCGGGGTCGAGACGGCCATGCCCGAGCGGCCGCTGCGATTCAACTTCGGGGGACAGACGGTCACCGTCACCTTGCGGGGCGGCATTACCGGGGAGCAGGTCTTCTCGCTCTCGCGCGGTGCGCTGCTCAGCGGGACGCTGGGCGGTACGATTCACCTCAACGTCGCCGGCGGGTTCTTCGGGCCCCAGGGGATGGCGATGCGGGTGGAGCAACACGCCGCGACGCGGCTGGTCGAAACGCGGTGAGGTGATGAAGCTCGCGCACCTCGCCGACCTGCACCTCGGCTTCCGCCAGTTCGATCGCCAGTCGCCTCGCGGCGCGAATCAGCGCGAGGCCGATGTGGCGCTCGCCTGCGCGCGCGCGGTGGACGATCTGCTGGAGCAGCGGCCCGAACTGGTGGTGATCGCGGGCGACATCTTTCATTCGGTACGCCCCACCAATCCCGCGATTCTCTTTCTCTTCCAGCAACTGCAACGGATTCGCGTCGCTCTGCCGGAGACACCGGTGATCCTCCTCGCCGGGACGCACGACACCCCGCGCACGAGCGAGACCGGGAGCATCCTGAAGCTGTATGAGGCGGTCGGTGCCGAGGTCGTGCTCGATGCACCCCGGCGGCTCGTGTTTCCCAAGCTCGACTGCGCCGTGCTGGCGGTGCCGCATCAGGCGCTCATGAGTCCCGACCGGCCGGCGCTGCGCCCTGAGCGCGGCGGGCCCACGCTCAACATCTTGCTCACCCACTTTCAATTTCAGGCCCTGGGTGAGGCGCGCGGCACCATGGAGTACGGGGGCGCACTGCTCGGCCCCGAGGATCTGGCGCCGGCCCAGTGGGACTATGTGGCGCTGGGCCATTTCCACGTCGCGCACGAGGTCTTTCCGAACGCGTGGTACGCCGGGGCGCTCGAGTACCTCCCGCCCAACCCCTGGGGCCAGCTGCAGGACGAGGCCGAGCGGGGCCGGGCGGGCAAAGGCTATTTGCTGGTGGACCTGCCGGGCGCGCGGGTGCATTTCCGGCCGATCGCCCCGGCGCGCCGGCACATCGAGCTGGAGCCGATCAGCGGCAAGGACCTCACCGCCAAACAGATCGACGAACGGATCGCGGAAGCGGTGCGCCAGGCGAAGCCGCCGATCGACGGGAACGTGGTACGCCAGCTCGTGTGGGACGTGGCGCGGGCCACGGCCCACGATCTCGATCACCAGGCGATCCGCAGTTACAAGGCGCGGGCGCTGCACTTCCAGCTGGACCTGCGCCGGCCCGAGGCGCGCTACCAGGTGGGGATCGGTGCGCCGGCGCGGCGCCAGACGCTCGGGGAAACGGTGCGCGACTTCCTGTCGCGACGCCTGCTCGATGCCGACATTCCGCGCGACGAGCTCGTGGCGGCGGGGGTGGAGTATCTCGAGCGGGCGGGACGCGACGGCGAACCGGCGGAGCCGGCCTGATGGAGCTCAAGCGCCTGCGCCTCGAAAACTTCCGGCAGTTCGC
>JBGPIW010000037.1:0-11699 GCA_041485045.1 Gemmatimonadota bacterium
CGCGGGGCGATCGGCACCAACAACGTCGATCACTGCACCCGCCTGTGTCACTCCACCTCCGTGGCGGCGATGCAGCGGGCGCTCAGCACCTCGGCGGCATCGGGCTCGATGCGCGAGGTCGAGCACGACAGCGACGTGATTTTCATCGCCGGCGCGAACACGACCGAAACCCACCCGGTGTTCGGAGCGGCCATCAAACGCGCCCAGGAGCGCGGCGCGAAGCTGATCGTGGCCGACCCGCGGCGCATCGAGCTGGCCGACCGCGCCGACATCCACCTGCAGATGCTGCCCGGGACCGACGTCGCCCTCTTTTCGGCGATGCTGAATCACATCCTCGCCGCGGGCCTCGAGGACAGCGGATTCATCGCCGCCCGCACGCGGGAATTCGACGCCGTCCGGACGAGCGTCCGCCCATACACGCCGGAGCGGGCGGCCAAGATCACCGGCGTTTCCGCCGACCTTATCCGGCGTGCGGCCGAGGTGTACGCGCGCGGTCCGCGCACCTGCACGCTCTGGGCGATGGGCCTCACCCAGCACGCTAACGGCACCGACCTCGTGGCCTCGCTCCTCAACCTGATGCTCGCCTGCGGCATGATCGGCCGCTGGGGCGCGGCGATGATGCCGGTGCGCGGCCAGAACAACGTGCAGGGGGCCTCGGATGTCGGCGCCATCCCGTTCGTGTACACCGACTACCAGCCCGTAAGCGACCCGGCCGTGCGCAATCGGTTCGCCCACGCCTGGGGCCTCGCCCCCGAAGCGCTCTCCCTCAAGAACGGGTTGATGGTCACCGAAGTCGTGAAGCCGGAAAGCGGCGTCCGCGGCATGTACATCATGGGCGAAAACCCGATCATTTCCGATCCCGATATCGCCCACGCCGAGCACTGGTTTCAGGAGCTCGAGTTCCTGGCCGTGCAGGACCTGTTTCTCACCGAGACCGCCCGCTACGCCGACGTCGTGCTGCCGGCGTCGAGCTTCGCCGAGAAGACCGGCACATTCGTGAATACCGAGCGCCGCATCCAACTCTCGAACCGCGCCCTGGATCCCCCCGGGGACGCGCGCGGCGATCTGGAGATCCTGATCGATCTCAGCCGTCGCCTCGGTCTCACTACGCCGTTCGAGACGGCGGAAGAGGTGATGCGGGAGATCGCGTCGGTCACGCCGTCGTGGGCCGGCGTCAGCTACCCACGACTCGCGGGCGCCGGGCTGCAGTACCCGGTCCCGACGCCGGATCACCCTGGGACGGCGTTCCTGTTCGACCACAGTTTCCCGACCCCGGACGGCAAGGGGATCTTCGTCCCCGTCGAGTACACCGACCCAGTCGAGCTCCCCGATGACCAGTACCCGTTCGTGATGAATACGGGACGGCAGCTCTATCACTGGCACACCGGGACGATGACGCGGCGCGCCAGCGGGCTCGACGCGCGAGAGCCGACGGCGATCGTCGAGATCCATCCCGACGACGCCGCCGCGCTGGGCGTGACCGATGGCGACCTCGTACGGCTCACGTCGCGTCGCAACAACATGGTTACGGCGGTTCGCGTGTCCGATCGGGTCGCCCCGGGGCAGGTGTTCGTGCCGTTCCACTACCGTGAGGCGGCCGCCAACCTGCTCACCAACCCGGTACTCGACCCGTACGCGAAGATGGCGGAGCTGAAGATCTGCGCGGTTCGGATCGAGGCGGCTGTCGGAGCTGTTTGATCGGCGTATTCACTTCGAAGTGCCTCGGCGCGGGCGCGTCCCTCGCGTTCCTGAGTTCAGTGGCGTTGGGACAGGAGCAGCCGCTCCGCGTCCTGAGCATTCGGATGCCGTGGGGACCACCGCAGGCTCTCGTCGTCGCATTTGATCAGCCGGTCGCGCCGGACAGGTGGGTTCCCGGCCAGGTCCCGAAGGGCGTGCACATCGTGCCGGCGGTGGCGGGACGGTACGACTGGCCGGATTCGGTCACGCTGCGCTTCACCCCGGCCAGTCCATTCGTCGCGGGTGACTACGTCGTCACCTTGGATTCAACGTTTACGGGACGAGACGGATCCCGGCTGGCACTCACGGTCAGTCGTCGCCTCCGGCCCGAGGTCCCCTCGACCAACGTCGTCCTGCGCCGCCGGGGCAGCTCCCGCGGCGAGCCCTTCGAGCTCGTCTTCAATCGGCGCGCCGGCATTCCGGGGAACACCAGCGACCGCCCGCCTCCTGGGATCACCCTCGTTCCGGCAACGGATGGTCGCTGGTTGTGGCTGGATTCGCTTCGGCTTCGGTTCACGCCGGCCCAGCCGTTCGTCGCCGGGGTGCGGTACGCCGTCACCATCGATACGGCCCTGCGCGGCCCTTCCGAGGCCAGCCTGCACGCCGCCGCCGCATTCCGCTTCCCCGACCCCGTGTGGGTATCGTGGCACCGGCTGCCTGCTTCACCTGCCGAACCCCTGATACTGCAGTTCAGCGCCCCGATTGCGCCCGGGGCTGCTCCCGAACACCTCCTGTCGATCGACCCGCGAGTCGACGGCGTGATCACGTTCCCCGACTCGACGACGCTCCAGTTCACTCCCCGGACACGGTTCAGGCCGGGAATCCACTACGTCGCACGGCTCTCGGACAGCCTCCGGGCCACGAGTGGCGCCCCGCTCGTCGGGCCCGGGTGGACGGGCCAGTTCGGTTTCTGGCTCCGGCTCGAGGAGGGCCCGTTCGATTTCGTCCGGCCGGCTCAGCCTCTCACGTTCCGCTTTAACCACCGGGTCCAAACGTCGTCCAGCGGGAGACAGTTGCCGCGCGGGTTTCGGCTCAACCCACCCGTGGCAGGCCACGTGGAATGGCCAGACCCTCAGACCCTGCGTTTCGTCCCCGACACCGCACTGACCCCGGGGCATACGTACCGCGTCACCATCGGACTGGACTTCGTGACTCCCGACGGGTTCCGTCTTGCCGACTCCATGACTGTGACCCTACGGCCGGGGATGCGGCTTGGAAGCTACATATCTTCGGGGTTTTCCCGAGCGGACCCGATAACGATCGGCGTGTTTCCCGTGACTTCACGGCCGCGTGACACGATGATTCCACCGCGTGGCTTTCGTATCGAGCCGCACGTCCCGGGGTCCCTGTGGTGGACTCGCTCCGGGCAGGTGGAATTCCGGCCGGACTCCATCCTGCAACCGGGCACCGAGTACCGGCTCTCCTTCGACACGGCGTTTCGAGCACCCGATGGAACGCCGCTGCTCGAGCCTACGGTGCTCCGGGTTCGCACGCGCGGGCGGGCCCTGCTCGCCGCGTGGCCCGTGGCCACGTTCGTCTCCTCGCGGACGCGCTTCAGGTTCGTCCTGTCGGAGCCGACCGACCCCGAAGTGTTTGCCGAGTCGCTCCACATGGCGCTGCAGGGCTACTACCGGCCGGGCCACCCGTGCCACGGTCTCGCGGCAGTGAGCTTTCGGTCCCAACGACCGCGTGCCTTGCGCCGCGGCGACTCACTTTTCACGGACGTCCTCAGGGACACCCTCGCGCTGGTCCGCGCGCCCCCCACCCTGATGACGGTAGTCCCCGATCGCGGTTTGCCTGCGGGATGCGTCGGCACGCTGACCCTCAGCGGCCTCGTGGAGTGGCCCTTCCAAATGACCTGGCCTTTCCAGACTGCAGGCGAATTCCGCCTGCAGTCCGCCCGCGCTCCCCCGCCGGAATTGGCATTTACCAATCCCGTCAGCGAGAGCGAGCTGCTGCGTCATGTCCGCGTCTCGCCTCCATTGGCCGTCCGCTTTGTCGAGGGACGGTCGCCCCCGGGGCAACCCAGCACCGTCTGGCAGCTGCAGGGCGCCTTCGCGCCGGCGACGAGCTACCGCGTGTCCGCCGATCACGCGCTCAGCGACGCCTTCGGCCAACGCCTCGCGGAGTCGTTCGAGTATTCGTTCACGACTGCACCGGCGCAGCCGACGGTCGTTTACCAAAGCACGCACCGCACGGTCTCGACCCGCGCCATCCCGAGCGTGGACGTCACATCGATCAACGTGAGCGAGCTCCGCGTGTGTACCGCTCGCGTTCCCGACTCAGCGCGCGTACGACTGGTCGGCGACGGATGGTGGACGTGGCGCGGCATCGACTCGGTCTCGAGCGAATCCACCGAATGCCAGCGCCTCGCCGTGCGGGCTTCATCCAGCGACAGCGTGCGTTCCGCCATCGCGGTGCCAAGGAAAGCGGCGTGGCGCTCGCGGCCTGCCGGCCTGTACGCGGTGCGGATTTCGAGTCCGGACGCACCAGTCGATGCCCGCACCCCGTCGATGGTCGTGCTTCACGTCACCGATCTCGCGGTCCATGCGCGACTGGATCTCGACCGCGCCACGGTGCTGGTCGTCCAGCGCGCGAACGGGGCGCCGGTGGCCGGGGCCGCCGTCACGGCCAGAAGCTGTTACGGCGACGTCATCGCCACCGCGGCGACCGACGGATCGGGCCTGGCCGAGCTGTCCGGTATGGCCGCGGCCGAGGCCCAGCCTCGCTACGCGTGCGAGGAATCCAGCTGGCGGATCCTGGAGGTGACGACGCCGGACGACTATGACGCGGTGAACGTACCGTTGTGGGACAACGCGCGGACCCTGGTCGGTTCGCTCCCTGCCTCCGTCGTCATCCCGGATCGTCTGGTGTATCGGCGCGGGGACACCGTTCGAATGCAAGCCGTCGTGCGGGGACCTTCACTCGTCTCGATCCGGTGGGTCGTCGTCGGCAGTGAGCGGAACAGACTGGAACCGCGACGGGTGCGTGACACCGTTGTCGCGCTCTCGCGCGCCGGGACCGCCGAGCTGGCCTTCACCGTCGGGCCTCGGCGCCCCGCGGGCATCTATCAAACGGCGCTCTTGGTGAGCCGCAGGGGCCGCTGGCGCCAATTGGCTGATGCGGCCTTCTGGGTCACCGAAGACCCGGTGCCTCGCGTCTACTTGTCCGTGATTCCCGAGCGCCGCTGGGGCGCACGGGGTGACTCTGTGCGGGTTGCGGTCGCGGCATGGAATCGAAACGGCACACCGGCCCGCGGGGTGGTCGAAGCGAGATGGGTGGGGGGCCGCCTGAACCCCTACGCGGTAGTCCGAGTGCCGCAGGGCTTCACGACGGCCGAGGTCAGCACGCCGCGGGGAGACGATTCGCCCGACCCGATCAGGGGCCGTCGCACCGTGACGCTGGACGCCAATGGCACAGGGAGCTTCAACCTCCCGCTTCCGGAGCGCGCGCCGTCGTGGCCCCAGAGAATGGCGCTGCAGGCGACCATGCGGGGAGCCGGAGGCTCGGCCGAGGCAGGGCACGCCTCAGTGGACGTCTACCCGGCCGCCATCAACCTGGCGATTCGCACCAGCCGCGATGTGCGCGACCCCGCACTCGGCGCCCGTGATTCCATAGAAGTCGTGGCCCTGCGACCGGACGGGACGCCGGTCCCCGGCGTCCGGATCGACGGCCTCCTGGCGGGACGCAAGTGGAGTCTGTCTCCACAGGAGAGCGACTCTCTGCCGCGGCGGGCGGGCGCCATGGGGCCCGATACGCTGGACCGTTGCAACGCGACCACGACGGATCGACCCGCTCGCTGTGTGCTGCGGCGGTTCCCACAGGGGTACGCCACCGTCTTCTTCAGTGCGACGGATTCGCAGGGACGCCACGTGGAGGTCGAGCGGCTGGTCTCCTACCCTCGCGACCCCGGATGGATCAGCGAGGTCAGTCCCGACGAGCCCACCCTCGCGGTTGACCGTTCCAGCTACGTGGTAGGCGACACCGCCGTGGTCCGGATCGAGAACCTCGGACACGGCGGGATCGCCTGGCTGACCGTCACGTCCGGGGACCGCATCGAAAGCCACGTCCTTCGGCTTTCCGGATGCATCGACACCGTGCGGCTGCCGATTGGCGCGCGCCACGTACCCCGGATGACCCTGACGGCGACGGCCTGGTCCGCAGAGACCAGCGACGGGATCGTGACCCACGGAGCGACGACCAGCCAGATCGACCTGGATGTGCGCGATCCGGCCGAGCGCATGGCGGTGACGTTGCGGCTGCCCGACCGCGCCGAGGCTGCCTCGACCCAGCGGATAGTGATCACCGGAAACATCGGTCACGGTGCGCTCGACCAGGCGAGGGTCCTGGTGTGGGCCATTGACGAGCGACTCGCGGCAGTCGATAGCCAGCGATTGCGCGATGTCGTCGGCGCGTTGCTGCGACCTCCCTCCGCGCGGCGTCTGTCGGTGTCCTCGCTCAGAGATCCGGCTCCGGTGCCGTACGTGCCGATCGATCCGGGCTCCGCGGTTTTTGTGGGGATGTGGAACCAGAACCCCGACGTGTTGGAGTACGGACCGTGGGGCGAGCGCGGCGCCAGGCAACTGGACGACGTTCCCGGCCCGCTCCTGTTGGGCGCGGCGCGCGCCGGCCGCGACGGCACCGCGACTCTCAGCGTGCGGCTCCCCGAATCGGCCGGGCACTACCGGGTGATCGCCGTTGCGTTGACGAGCTCCCGACTCGGATGGGCCGAGGGCACCATCACCGTCGATCCGCGTCAGTAGCGTTCGTCGCCTTCCGGCACGGGCAGCTATATTATCGGCGCCCTGCAGTCCGTCTTCTCTTCTTCTCACTCCGGCGATGCAAGCGATCGTCAAAGACAAACGGGCCCCCGGGCTCACCGTCAAAGACGTCCCGAAGCCCACTCCCGGGCCGGGCGAGGTGCTGATCGCCGTGCGCCACGCCGGGGTCTGCGGCACCGATCTGCACATCGCCGACTGGGACGCCTGGGCGCAGGGCCGGATCAAGCCACCGCTCGTGATCGGGCATGAATTCGCGGGCGAGATCGTGGCCGTGGGTGACGGCGTGACCGAGCTGACCCCGGGGCAGCTCGTCACCGCCGAAGGGCACATCATCTGCGGCCACTGCCTGCAGTGCCGCACCGGCAACGGCCATATCTGCAAGAACACCCGCATTATCGGCGTGGACCGCGACGGCGCGTTCGCCGAGTTCATCGCGATGCCCGCGACCAACGTGCTGCCGCTGGACGGGATCCCGACCGAAATCGGCGCCATCATGGACCCCATGGGGAACGCGTTCCACACCGTGCTGAGCGCCGAGATCCCCGGCAGTACGGTGTTCATCGTGGGGTGCGGGCCGATCGGCTGCTTCGCGGTCGGTATCGCGAAAGCGGCCGGAGCGGCGAAGGTGATCGCCTCCGATGTGAACCCGAAGCGCCTCGCGCTGGCGCGCGCCATGGGCGCGCACGTCCTGGTCAACGCGGCGTCCCAGCCCGTCGTCGAGACCGTTCTGGCGGAGACCGGCGGCGAGGGGGCGGACGTCGTGTGCGAGATGTCGGGCGTGCCCTCCGCCCTGCACCAGGCGTTCCACGCGGTACGCATGGGCGGGCGGGTGCAGCTGCTCGGCATTCCCAAGGGGGACGTTCCCGTGGATTTCGCCAACGAGATCATCTTCAAGGGCATCACCGTCTACGGCGTGATCGGCCGGAAGATGTACGAGACGTGGCACCAGATGCGCCGTTTCCTATCCGCCGGGCTGTTCGACCCGCGGCCCGTGATCACCCATCGCTTTCCCCTGGCCCGGATCGAGGAGGCCCTCACCACCATCCGCTCGGGGGACGCGGGCAAAGTCATCCTGGAGATCGCATGAGCCTCGTCACGAGCCTCGCGGCCGAGCTGGAGCAGTTCAAGCAGGACGGCGTCTACAAGCGGCTCAACTACCTCGAGGCGCCGCAGGCCGCCCGGACCCGCATGGAAGGACGCGGCGAAGTCGTCATCCTCTCCTCCAACAACTATCTGGGTCTGTGCAACGAGCCGGAGGTCGTCGCGGCGGGCAAGGCCGCGCTCGACCGGTTCGGTGCCGGCACGGGATCGGTGCGGTTCATCTGCGGGACGTTCACGGTGCACCGTGAGTTGGAGGCGGCCCTCGCACGGCTGGTGGGATGCGAGTCGTCGCTGACCTACGTCAGCTGTTGGAACGCCAACGAGGGGCTCTGCCCCACGCTACTGGGTGAGCAAGATATCGTCATCTCCGACCAGTTGAACCACGCCTCCATCATCGACTCGGTTCGCCTCGCCAAGGCGATGACCAAGTGTCAGACGGCCGTGTACCGGCATTCGGACATGGCCGATCTCGAAGCGAAGCTCGTGGCGGCGCGCGAGGCCCGGCGGCGGCTCATCTTCACGGACGGGATCTTCTCCATGGAGGGCGACATCGCCCGGCTGCCGGACATCCTGGACCTGGCCCGCAAACATGATGCGATCGTCGCGGTGGACGACTCCCACGCCACCGGCGTCCTGGGAAAGGGCGGCCGCGGAACTGCGGAGCACTACGGAGTCACCGGACAGGTGGATATCATCACGTCCACGCTTGGAAAGGCGCTGGGCGGCGCCGCGGGAGGGTTTACCGCGGGCCCGGCCGTGCTCACCGACTACCTCACGCAGCGCTCCCGACCGCAGCTGTTCAGCAACGCCCTCCCGCCTACGGTGGCGGCCAGCGCCCTCGCCGCGGTGCGCTGCCTCGAGGCGCACCCCGAACGGGTCCGCCGGCTGCACGAGAACGCGACGTTCTTCCGAGCCGAGCTCCAGGCGCTGGGCTTCAAGCCGCTACCGGGGGAAACCCCGATCATCCCAGTGATCCTCGGGGAGACCGCGAAGGCGATCCAGATGAGCGAGCTGTTGCTCGCGGAAGGCGTCTTCGTCACGGGGTTCGGGTATCCGGTGGTGCCTCAGGGACACGCCCGGGTCCGCTGCCAGGTGTCGGCCGCGCACACGCGGGATGACCTCGATTTCGCGCTGCGGGCATTCGCCAAAGTCGGCAAGCGCCTGAAACTGATCTAGGACATTATCAGAACAGTTTAGCAACACAAGCAACAGTGACTTACGGCAAATATTCGGGTTTCTAGCATGCACTTCAAGTAGTTTCACGCAGCTATCGCTTAACCGACACCGCCACAATGGACTAGCTTTGACCCCACGGCTTGCCAAAAACCCGGGGACCCCTATCTTGGGGGTCCACCCGGCAGCCATTGCTGCCCGCAAACTGTGGAGGAGTCCGATGAAGCCGCTGTCTCGTCTGGCGATCGTAGCCCTGCTCGTCGCCCCCCTCGCTCGGCCGGCCTCGGGGCAGGCGATCATCGACCGATCGCACCGCTGGTACTGGGGCGCTCAGGCCGGGGGGATGCTGTACCAGACCAATGACGTGGGGTACTTCTTCGACCCGGTCATCGGCGTTCATTGGCTCATCACCGGCAAGCGCACCGCCCTGTATCTCGGGGGGGAGCAGGCGTTCTTCCTGTCTGACGCGCGCGCCACCGTGGTGGATCCCACCACCGGCAGCGCCCACGATGTGACGTTCAACCAGGTCCGGCGCCTGTTCGTCGGCGTCCTCGCATTCCCGCTGCAGCGGCGCATCGAGCCGTTCGCCGGGGGGGGCTTCGCCATCATGAACGTCCAGAGCCCCATCCCCGATTGCAGCGGCACCACGGCGAATTCCCAGTGCCCCACCCCGGCTGACGCCCAGGCGGCACAAGCCCTCGCCGACGACGCGGCCAGCAAGGCGGTCGCCTGGTTCCTGGGAGGCGTGCAGATCAACATCGGAAAGCTGGCGGTCTATGGCCAGTACATGATCTCTTCGGCGGCGAACAACTTCCTCCTGCTGGGCGCCACGCACACCATCCAGGGCGGCATTCGTTACTCGCTGGGGAGCGCCAAAGAGGACGTGGAAACGTCACACTGACGCTTGCAGGGATGCTGAGGCGCCAGACGTCGGGGATCCGACACCTGGCGCCTTTTTTATCATCTTGAGGTCCAGGCAGAGCCCTCGATCGTGAACCGCAGTGGCCAGTCGGCCGCTTCCGTGACCCCGATCCTGGGCGTCACTGTGACTGTGGGCCGGCGGCCGCCACTGCGCAGGATGCGCACCTTCCCACCGATCAGCGACGTCCCGTTCTGCGCCCCCGTGATGCCCAATGCCTGACACAGTCGGGCCGGCCCGGCACAGAGCTGCCGGTCGGTTACGCCCCCCCGCCGCCGCCGCATCAGGTCGAGACCGACCAGCGGCTCGAGCGCCCGAATCAGCACCGCGGCCGGGTAGTCGACCGCCTCGGTGACGACGTTGAGGCACCAGTGCATGCCGTAGGTGAAATACACGTAGGCCGTGGCCGGGGCGTCGTACAGCACCTCGGTACGCGGCGTGCGCCGGTACCCGAAGGCATGGCACGCCGGATCGTCGGGGCCGATATACGCCTCGGTCTCGACGATCCGCCCGCTGGTGCGCCGGCCGCCGATGTCGCTCACGATAACGTGCCCTAAAAGCCGACGCGCGACCTCTGACGTAGGTCGCGCGTAGAACTGCCGGGCCAGCGGCTGTGCGGTCACTCCCCGCCGGTGAGCCCGCGCTTTACCCGTGACCAGAAGGAGTCCCCGTCGTCCTTGTGGACCGGAGGAGCCGGCGGGGCGGACTTGACCGGCGGCGCAACCTCGGGAGCGAATGACGGCGGCCGATGACTCGTCACTGGCTCACTGCGCTCCCGCTCGCCGCCAGTGCGTTCCCCACCCCGGTCTTCGGTGTGACCGCGGCCGCTTCGCCCCCGACCGCCGCGGCGGCCGCGAGGAGCACGATCTCCCGCCGATTCGCCCCCTTCTCCGCCTTCGCGCCCACGGCCACCGCGCCCACGGCCACCGCGACCGCGACCGCCGCGCTCGCGGCGCGGCCGCTCCTCGTCGTCATGTCCACGGCTGGGGCTCGGGGCTTCGTTGCCGCCCTGGGGCGCCGGTCGCGGAGGCGCCGGGTCGACACGCTGACGGAAATTGGCGTCCACCTCGACCACTCCTACACGCGGCGCGGCGGGGCTGGCCGGCCGAGGCCCGCGCGAGCCGCGCCGGAACCGCCCGCCCCGGGCCGGCACACCCCCGTGCGTCGTCCCGCGTTGGGAATAGGGCGGCGGCGGCGCCGAGGAAGTCGGCATCGGCGGCTCTGGCTCGTCGGCCTCCTCTTCCGGCCGCGATGGAGTCACGAGGCTGGGGCTCGCCTCTTCCTCCGGACGCACACGGACCGAATACGATCCACCCTCGCTGCGCGACAGGTCGATCAGCTCCGCATCCTGGGCCTGGCGCAGGAGTTTCGGCATGCTGCGCGAATCGACGCGGCGGGTCCCCTCCGGGGCCAATTCGTTCATCGTCTCGCGCACCGTTTCCAGGGTCACTTCCTGCTCACCACCCAGACGGCCCAGGGCCTGCTTGAGCAGCCCGAATGCATCGGCCACCAGCGACCCACGGCGTGGCGCGGGTGCAGCGACGGGAACGGGCGCCGGCGCGGGCTCGGCCGCCCGCACCCCCGGCATCGCCGCCGCCGCTCCGGTCTTCTGGCCCAGGGCGATCTCGTACTGTCCGTTGTCGAGGCGGGCCGTGGCGATCAGTCCGCGATGCGCCGCCTCCTGCACGAACTTGCTGAAGCGGGAGAAGCCGACGTCCTTCTCCTCGAACGACGGGTCGATCTCCTGCATCACCTGTTTCAGTCGATCGGAGCGCATGACATCGTTGTGGGCGGTCATCTGCTTCACCGCCTCGATGACGAGCTCCCACGGGTCGTGCCGCACGTAATTGATGTCGGACTCCTTCGTGAGTCCGGCCAGCTCGTTGTAGGAGAAATACTCGTCGCAGTTCTGAATCAGCAGGTCCGAGGACGACTCGCGAATCCCGACCCCGATCACGTATTTGCCGTATTCCTTGAGTTTGATGACC